>JAQVPT010000312.1 GCA_028701945.1 Bacteroidales bacterium | reverse complement strand
GCTTTGGCAGTTTTCTGCAATATCAATATTGATAAGTTTGACACTTAACTTACTTTCAATATCAGATAAAGTGTCAGTAGTAAAATTATGAGTTCCACTTAACCACTTAGTGATTACAGAGTTGTTTTGTCCCATTAGTTCTGCGAATTGACTTTTATTCAAGCCTTTCGCTTTCATAGCATCTTCAATTTTTGCTGCTAGAAGCATTCTTTTTTCAATTCTGTTTGCCTCTGCAGAGTCAATCGAATTAAGAATTTCGTCAATTAGACTACTGTTGTAAAGTTCTGCTTTCTTAGTTTTCATCGTCATAAAAGTTTAAGTTTCCTTCTAAATCCATACCATCTTTAGTGAAACAAATTTCTTTGCTGTCTGTTCTGGATTTAATATCTTTTGATAATTGTCTTAAAAAATAATTTGTTTCAGTTAATTTATCATCTTCTTGTAAAGCTCTTATTTGCTTAGATTTGTGACCACCGCCACCAACAATAATTAAGCTTTTACCATAATATATACAATACAATCTTAGTTTGCTTCCTGGAATATCAAAAAGAGCACAAACACCATCACCAGGAGCCCCTTCTTTATGTTTAAAAAAATTAAACCTTGCTCCAGTTTTTTGTCCTATAGTTTTTAAACGTAATAAAATATCATTTATTTCACCTGAAAATGAAGAAATATTATCAATAACAAATTGTTCAAATAATGTCACACCTGTCTTTACATCCCGTAAGGTGTAAACCGAAGCCTTGCTGCCACTGAAATTATTAAGTTTCACTAATCTATATCCCATTATAAATAGTTTTGCAAATATAAACTAAAATTTCACTTATAAGTAAAATTATTTAACAAAAATGTTAATAAACATGCTTTATTTATGTTTTTATTAACAATTTACTCTCACTACACCAAATAATCCGCCAACAACTCCGCTTGTTTTAATACTGTTTCGGTGGCAAGTTTTTGCTGGTCGGGTGGGTAACCGAATTTACGTAAGGCTCTTTTTACCATTACCTTTAATTTGGCTTTTACGCTTTCTTTTAATGTCCAGTCTATACTTGCGTTTTTCTTTACAGTTTCTACAAGATATATTGCTAAATTTCTTAATACTTCGTCGCCTAATACTTGTTTTGCACTTTCATTATTTGCAACTGCATCGTAAAATGCAAGTTCATAGTCAGTTAATCCTAATTGTTCGCCTCGCTTATCGGCTTTCTGTATTTCATTTGCTAAATCAATCAATTCCTGTATTACTTCTGCTGCTGTGAGAATCTTATTTTGATATCTTTTAATCGAGTTATCTAACATTTCCATTAAACTTTTACTCTGAATGAAGTTTGTTTTACTACGTGATTTTATCTCGTCATTTAGTAGTTTTTTTAGTGTTTCCAAAGCTAAGTTTTTATGCTTCATATTCTTAATATCCATAAGGAATTCTTCGGATAATATGGATATGTCAGGTCTTTTTATTCCCGCTGCATCAAATACATCTACTACTTGCTCTGAAACTAATGCCTCATCAATTACTTGACGAATGGCTGTTTCTATTTCTTCATCACTTTTACCTGCACCGGTAATGTCAAATTTAGACAGTCTTGCTTTTACTGCCTGAAAAAATGAAACTTCATCTTTTACATCCATTGCCTGTTCGTGAGGAACTGCAATTGCATAGGCTTTTGTCAGGGCTGTAACTTCATTTATAAATCTTTTCTTTCCATCATCAAGACTTAAAATGTGCTCTTCGGCTGCAAGAATAATCTTTAGTTTGGTTCTTGTATCTGCATCAAAAAAATCTTCGTACTTAAAACCATCATTTTTAGTAATGTATGGAACGTCTGGATCTGCAGCTAATTGAAGATATGATTCTGTGTGTTGTTTAATTGGTTTTTCGAGGAACATTTGAGAAACAACTTCAAGCTTTTCCAACATTAAATCTACAGCTTGATCTTGTGCTATTGTTGGGTCTCCTTTACCTCCACTATCGGAATAGAAAACCAAAGCATTTTTTAAATCTGCTGCAATCCCCAAATAGTCAACAACTAATCCTCCGGGTTTGTCTTTATATACACGGTTAACTCTAGCAATTGCTTGCATTAAGTTATGACCTTTCATTGGTTTGTCGTTGTACAAGGTATGTAATGATGGTGCATCAAATCCTGTAAGCCACATGTCTCTAACAATTACCAGTTGTAGTTCATCATCAGGGTCTTTCATTCTGTCGGCAAGTGCTCTCCGCTGTTCTTTAGTTGTATGGTGCTTTTCTATTTCAGGTCCATCAGATGATTGAGATGTCATTACTACTTTAATAACTCCTTTGCTTAAATCATCATTATGCCATTCGGGTTTTAGTTGTATAATTGCTTTGTATAGTTCAGCTGCAATTCGTCTCGACATTGTTACAATCATAGCTTTACCATCAAATACTTTTTGTCTTTCGGTGTAATGATGCACTATGTCTTTTGCTACATTTTTAATTCTGTTTTCGCTTCCAATAAGTGCTTCGAGCTGTGTCCATTTGGCTTTTGCTTTTTGAACATCAGTTAAATCATCATTCTTTAATTCTTTATCTAGTTCTTCGATTAGTTTCTTGCCTTCTTCGCTAAGATTTACTTTTGCCAGTCTGCTTTCATAATAAATTCTAACAGTTGCACCATCTTCTACAGCCTGAGCAATATCGTAAATATCAACATAATCGCCAAAAACAGCAGGAGTATTAACATCATTACTTTCTATTGGTGTGCCTGTAAATCCTAAGTAAGTAGCATTGGGTAAAGCATCACGCAGATATTTTGCAAATCCATAAACAATCTTTTTTCCAATAACATTCCCTTTATCATCTTTATCGTCAACAGTTTTAGCCTTGAAACCATATTGAGTGCGGTGTGCTTCATCAGCAATAACAATTACATTTTTACGTTCAGTTAAGGTTTCATAAATATTGCCTTCGTCTGGCTGAAACTTGTGAATTGTAGTAAATACAACTCCACCTGATGACACTTTTAATAATTCTTTTAAGTGTGTACGGGAATCTGCCTGAACCGGTGTTTGTTTTAGAAGGACTCTTGAAGCTGCAAAAGTATCAAACAATTGATCGTCAAGGTCGTTGCGGTCGGTGATTACAAGGATGGTAGGATTATTAAGTTTTTGAATAATCTTTCCTGAATAAAATACCATTGACAAAGATTTACCAGAGCCTTGTGTATGCCATACTACACCAGCTTTTCTGTTTCCAGATTCGTTTGATGCTAGAATACTACTTACAACGGCTTTGTTTACGGCATAGTATTGATGGTATGCAGCTATTTTTTTTACTGTTTCTATTGTTGTAATTCCATTTTTAAGGTCTTCTCTTTTGTTTTTTTCGAATACAGTAAAATATTGAAGTAAATCGAGTAAAGTTTCCTTATTTAATTGTCCTTTAATTATTGTTTCGAGTTC
>JAQVPT010000311.1 GCA_028701945.1 Bacteroidales bacterium | reverse complement strand
GTTAACAAAATCAACATTATAAATAATATTAATATTTATCCTAATCCAACAAGCGAAATAATACATATTCCTGATGTTTCGCCTCAGTCATATTATGTAATATATGATGTTTCTGGGAAAGAAATATGTACAGGGAAATTAAACAACAATAATGATGTTAATGTTTCAGATTTGCACAGTGGATTGTATTATATTCGGATTACACTAAGCCAAGAAACTTATTCAGGGAAGTTTATAGTTAAATAATTTAAAAACTTCTTATTATTTAGTTCCCGAGCAACGAGGTTTTGAATTCCGATAATATGACCCTTTTTATTTACGGTAAAAAATTGCTTTATCAAACTCATAGAATCAAACTACCTATAAAACAAGATATAATCAACTCCTATCTTTCTGTAAATTATAATTTTCATAAAGAGTAATTATTATCAGATATAACCTAAATCAATAAAACATTTTATTTTCTCATTCAATTTTTTTGATCAAATTTATAACATTAATTGATAATTACTGTTTATAAGCAAGAACATAAGTCTATACGCAAATAAGAAAACATGAATAAACTCGTCCCATTTTTAATACTATTAACTACCCTAAGTATTATCGTTATTGCAATAATATATTTATCACGAAGATTTACTTGGATAATAGGAGCAGAAAGCATAAGACCTTTTTATATAATCTTTACTACGCTAATTATTGGAACATTTGCATCAATGATAATTTTTATGCATACTACAAGTCCGATAGGTCATATTCTCTATTTTATTTTCACAATACTTCTTGGTTATCTACTATTCTTGCTATTTTCCATGATTATTATTGATCTTGTAAACCTAATCTTTCATTTTAAACCGTTTTGGTTTGGCATAATTGTGATATCTCTTTCTGTTTTGATAACAGGATATGGAATCATAAACGCATCAAACATTCATACAAACCACATAAATCTGGAGCTATCGAATCTCGACAAAAACTATCGTATTGTTCATTTGTCGGATATTCACATGGGGCAGTTCAGAGGGCAGAGGTTTTTAAAAAAGATTGTCGCAAAAACCAATTTTGAAAATCCTGATTTAGTTTTGATAACAGGAGATTATGCTGATAGCAGGTACGCTTTGAAACCGCAATATTTCGAGTCCTTGAAAAACATTAATGCTCCTGTCCTATTTGTAAATGGCAATCATGATAAAAATACTGGTGATAAACAAATCAAGGATTTATTAAAACGCTACGATGTAAAAGTCCTTGAAAACGAAGTTTTTTCTTTTGAAGGTTTGCAAATAGTTGGCTTAAATCATATGCTTGCCGATACTAACTCTTTAAATATGCACGCAACAGCTAAAAGCCAAACGATTAAAAGTGTTTTATCTAATTTGGAACTAGACAAAGCATCTACAAAAATTTTAATGCATCACAGTCCTGATGGAATAGAATATGCAGATAAAGCTGGTATTGACATTTATTTATCAGGACATACCCACGCTGGACAATTATTTCCAATAATTTTCATAAACGAGCTAATCTTTGATTACAATAAAGGATTACACAAAAAAGGCAACACATCTATTTTTGTATCACAAGGAATTGGAACTTTTGGGCCTCCAATAAGAATTGGAACACATAGTGAGATTGTTGTTTTTGATTTAATAGCGAAGTGAATTATATTGAGCTTTAACCTTGACCTTTAATGTTACACAACTTCGTAAATTGAAAGGAATAGCCTGTTTTATTATTATTATTGTCATGGCTAAAGCCATTTTCCCCTTTGATGTTCATCTGGTCGGGGTAAAGTAAAAAAAACTATTAATGGCTTTAGCCATTACCTTTAGCTACATACAACATTATAACACAACAAAAACTGAGAGAAAAAAAATAAAAACACACAACAAAACTGTACAAATTTTGTGTTATAAGATGCAATTCGTATATTTGTACCGTATTAGTAATGTAAATAAATAAATGTCTATGAATAAAAAGCAGAGATCGATTACAAATGTTGCTAAGGATTTATTCTATAAGCATGGTTTTAAGCGTGTTAGTGTAGAGGAGATTTGCAAAACAGCGAAAGTTAGTAAGATGACTTTTTATAAATATTACCCTAATAAAATTGAATTAGCGAAAGCTGTTTATGATAATCTTATACAAGATGGGATTGCTAAAATGCATAAAATTATACATGGCAATATACCACCCGAAGAAAAATTGCAAAGGTTTTTGATGCTAAAGATTGAAAGCACAAATGATATTAGCATTGAGTTTATGCAAGATTTTTACAATGATACGGAATTAGGCTTAAAAGAATTTATAATGGAGCGTAACGAAAAAGTTAAGGACACAATGATAACTGATTTTGAATTTGCTCAAGAAAAAGGCTGGTTTAATAAAGATGTTGATTTCAATTTAATGTTTTCTGTGTCTCAAAGAATAATGGGTTTGATTGAAGACCCAATTCTGTTGCAAAAATATGGCAGCCCACAACTAATAATAATTGCAATTACAAATTTATTCATGTATGGAATAGGACCAAGAAACAAGTAATATGAAAAAACAGCTATTAATATTATCCTTTTTAGTAACAATATTTAGTTGTAATTCGCTTTTCAGCCAAGATTCTGTACAAATCGTGAAACATACGATAGCTTTTAGGGGGCAGGCTTCTGCTTGGGCCGGATATAATTTTGACAATACTTTACCTCTTCAACTTGGTGCAAGGTATATTCCAACTTTAGAATATGACATTAATCTAAAGAAAGATAATTTGATTGATTTTGAATTATCAGCGAATTTATATGGTTCTTTACTTTCTAACCCTTTCGACACCGCAAATGCTGATGTAAATATAAGTCCATATCGTGGATGGGTACGCTATTCAAAAAACCAGTTTGAGATTAGGCTCGGACTTCAAAAAATCGATTTTGGTTCAGCAACTTTACTTCGACCACTACAATGGTTTAACGAGATTGATCCACGTGATCCATTAAGACTCACAAATGGAGTTTACGGAGCATTAGGGCGATACTATTTCTTAAACAATGCAAACATCTGGGTGTGGCTTTTATACGGAAACGAAAAAACTCGTGGTTTTGACGCCATTCAAACCAATGCAAAACAACCAGAATTTGGGGGGAGAATTCAATATCCAACATCAAGGGGAGAAATAGCCATATCTTATAATCACAGAACAGCAAATGCACAAGATATTTTTGCATTTCCACAATTTGAGAAAATCCCCGAAGATAGAGTAGGTATTGATGGAAAATGGGATTTAACAATTGGCTTGTGGTTCGAGGCTAGTCATATAATAAAGCATAAGGATCTTGGATTATTAACTAATCAAAGCTTATTAAATGTTGGAGCCGACTATACTTTTGGAATTGGTAGCGGATTAAATCTAGTGGTTGAGCATTTATTTATGTCGATGAGCCAAGGGGCTTTTGAGTTTAATAACAATACTAATAT
>JAQVPT010000060.1 GCA_028701945.1 Bacteroidales bacterium | reverse complement strand
CCCATCATCTTGCCACCTTCTCCAACTAAAACAATAACACCAGCATGGATGTCATCTTTCTTTTTAATCTCATCTTCAAATGTAGCCTCTGCACCCTGACTTTCTTGTAAAATCAAAAGTTTAATTCGGTCGATATCATCAAATACTCTATTGGACATTGTTTCGATATCATGAGCTTGTTTAGCTAATGCACTATATTTCCCTGGTTGTTCGGCAACTTTTGCATCAATTTTAGCATAAAGTTGCTGTGTTTTTGCAGAAAAATTTATAGTGGTTTTTCTAATGCTTTCATCAATTTTAACGAAAGCTTCCACTATCTCACCAGACACGTTAAGTGCCAATAGTGCAGTATAAAACAAATACATCATTCCAATCATTTTCTGCCGCGGGGTTTCCGGGCAATTTCCTCCAGCCATATACTTTAATTTTTATAATTAAACATACTTTAACAACTCTTAACTAATTAGTCCTGCTTAAAATTCATAGCAGAAAGCATATTACCATAAACGGTATTCATAGCAGAAAGATTATGACTTAATTTGCTAATCTCTTCACGATAACGTTTAGTGTCTTCGGCTGATTGTTTTAAGTTACTCAAGATCTCATCTAAACCAGTGTACAATGTTTTTGAAGCCTCAAGTTGCGAATTTGTTCCTTGCAATTGCAATTCATAAACTGCATTTAAAGCGGTAAGATTTTTATTCATTATACCAAGCTGTTCATTATATGTTTGGCCACCATCGGTTGATAAAGCTAACTCTTTATTCATCGATAGAGTCAATTTACTATAAGCGGTTGCTAAACTTTCACCTGAAGTACTAACAAGATTAGCAGATTTTTCATACGAGCTTGCCAATTGGTCTGCTTGTACATTTAATTTACTAGCTGAGGTTCCATAAACATCAGCAAATTGCGAAACTTTTTCGGATGCTTTTTCAAAGTTAGCGACATAATTATTTGTTGCGACAGTAGCATCTGAAACATCGTGAAGTTTTTCAGCAGTAACATTAAGGTTTTTTAATCCTGCTCCAAGTTTCTCAAATAATTCGGGTGTAATTTCTGCATTTTCAATCATTGCATCAAATTTCTCTAATGCCGATTTTTTACTGCTAACAGCAGCTTTTTTATCAGAAATATTCAAATCTTCACCAACTCCAGCAAGTTCAGGATAAACCAAACTCCAGTCCACTTCTTCGTGAGGTGGTTCAAAAGCCGAAAGGAAGAAGATAAATGCTTCGGTCAATAGACCAACAATCAACATAGCAGAAGCTCCAGGATAATGCTGAATTTTGAATAATGCACCAACCATAACAATTGCAGCACCCCATCCATAAACGATACCCATAAACTTTTTGTACTTCTTACTCGTTGTAATTTCGCTTAAATTCATAATCGTGTCAGTTTTTAATTAATACTCCTTATTGTTAATAACCTATAAAATTCATAAAATAATATTAATAGACTTGGGAATACGATGTTCCATCAGCTCTATGTCTTCCTAAATATGATCTCACGCATCTAAACCCAATATAACTTTTTGCAGAATCTTGGAATTCGTAAGTTCTTGAACCATTTTGCATATAGTATGCAACATCTTTCCATGAACCACCTCGAATTACTTTACGTTTTTTAGCAGGTGGGTCGTCTGGGTGTGCATTGTATCGATAATCAGGATTTAAATCGTGAGTAAAGCTATAAGCAGATTCATCAAAAGCATTATCAGTCCACTCAGCGACATTCCCAGCCATATCATACAATCCCCATTCGTTAGGATCATAAGTAGCTACCATAAGAGTTTGTACACCACCGTCATCATAATAATTACCTCTCATTGGTTTAAAGTTAGCAATGAAACAACCTTGGTAATTACGTGTATATAAACCTCCCCAAGGATACATAGCAAGATCTAGTCCACCACGAGAAGCATATTCCCATTCAGATTCGGTAGGTAATCTATATTCATTTAAATAAAAATCTCTTGTTGTTCTTTGATGTGCATTTTTCAACATTGTTCTCCACATACAAAAAGCTTTTGCTTGTGACCAACTAACACCAACAACAGGATAATAATCATAAGCAGGATGCCAGAAATACATTTTTGTCATTGGTTCATTATAAGAATAAGTAAAATCACTCATCCAACACAATGTATCAGGATATATATGTACTTTTTCGTGCATAAAATAGCTATATCTTCCACCAGATCTACCAGCATCGTTTCGCCCATCATAGTTTTTAATTTCACGATCTGCAAAATCATCCCACGGAGCATCTTCGTCCAATTTTTCGAGGTCTTTAATTTTACCTTCGTATTGTCCAGTTTCAGGATTAAAGTGACGACCAATTCTCAAACCGTGATCACCTTCACGAGTGAATGTACGAACAACGTCCTGATCTACCCCATCAGTGCCTGGTTTAAATGTATGTTTCTGAGCTGCTTGTTGTAAATCAACCCAAAAATAGTCATAGTACAACGCATCAGTATTTAAGTCAATATTTCTCATAAAATGATATAATTCAGAAGGAGGAAGGACGTACAAAGTTTGATTAAAGTTATCAGGAATTTCATTTTTTATCAAAATACCTCTAATCTCAAGGTCTAGATAATCCAATGGTCCACTCCAATCTAAAAAATTTGTATTATCGTAATCATCAAAATCGAATTCTCCATTTTCATACATATTAGTAATGAAATTAGTCTCAGTTTCTGTAACATCAGTGTCGTCAATAATAAAATCGATTGGTTGATACGAAACTTTTGTGTTGATGTCTCCAAAATCAACAGAATTTTTCGTTTCTTTTCCAAGAACTGTAAGTGCAAGGGAGTCCCTAACCCAAGCAACAAATTGCCTGTACTCTGAGTTAGTTATCTCTGTTTCATCCATCCAAAATCCTGAAACTGTTACAGTTTTCGATTGTGCTGTCATAGAATAAGGCACATCTTGATCACTCGGTCCCATTTGATATGTCCCGGGAGCAACAAACAACATTCCGAAAGGATCTGGAGTGTACCACAGATTTCTGTCGATTCCAGTCAATTCACCACTGCCATAGTATCCACAACTACTAAGCAGTACGATCATGATTGCGCTGATGATGACTAATTTTCTCATAATTTAAAATATTTAGTAAGCGTCTTCTATTTACGTTTAATTTAAAATTTTGTTACAATCTTCTTACACTTCTATAACGTCCGGGTGTCGAAGGACCTCCAACATTAAAGCAATACCTAAGCATTATTTCATGCGAGCCCGAATTATACGAACCCACTTTAGAAAGTACAACATCATAACTATATCCAAAGCTAAGACCATTAATTAAATGTATCCCAACCATAGGAACTATAGCGTCTGTATGGCGATAAGAAACACCACCCCAGAATTTTTTCTCATACAAGACCTTTGCATTAATTTGAAAATCAATTGTACTCAAATCCGATTGCACCATACCACTACCAATAATATCAAAAGATGGATTTGGTAATGAGTAATTATAACCACCTGTAAGATATATATGTCTAACAAGTTTACTAGGACTTTCAATATCATATTTCAGTGTTGGGTTTGTAATATGCGTCGAAGATAAACCAACCCAAAAATCTTCTGCGTTATAAGTAACTCCTAAATTAACGTCAAAAGCGGTAACATTTTCCATGTGCGGAATAGCAGGATCTTCATAAACAGTTCCTCCGTTAATAGACTCCCAAGTTTTCCAATCGCCATTAATTGAATGGTTAAAAACACCTAAGCCCAATCCTATTCCGAATACACCGCTAGATAACTCTAATCGGTATGCATAGTTCGCCATAACATTAAGATTATTAGCAAACCCAATTTTATCTTCAAGAATTGATAATCCGACACCACTGCTGATAGCTTTTATTGGCATATCAAAAGTAAACACAGTTGTTATTGGACGTCCTTCATCCCAACCAACCCATTGCTGACGATGCAAGCTATTAACACACAAAGCATCATTTGCACCGGCTGCACCAGGATTATATACATTTTGCACATATTCAAACAAACTGTAATGTGAGTCAATTTGCGCTTCAGAATATTTAACAAATATTCCAACAAAAACGATGATTAGTAGTATTATTCTCCTCATATTAAATTTCAGTTTTTCGCTTTCAAATACTTAACTCCCAATTTTCAATTGGTAAATAAAATACATTTTTTCTTAATTTCCAAACTTTATCAACATTTTTTTGTTAATAACCTTAATTTTTGTTAATAACTCTGTCTATAAATAAAAGAAAATTCTCAACAAAATTCAAATGGCGAAAGTTACATTAAATTTTCTAAATATTACAAATTAATTCATTTTATTATTATTTTTCCTTATTTCAATAACGCAAATATAAAAACATTATTATAATCTAAAGCACATTTTGTGATTATTAACATGCTTACTAAAAGTAAGCACGCAAATATATGACCTTAAAAAAAACATTTTACTTACTGCCTTTGCTGTTCTTTTTTTCGATAATCAACTTACATTCTTCAGCCGTAATTGTTTCGGGATCACTAGCTTTAGGTATTCTATAATTTTTCTTCTCAAAAGAAATATACGGGCCATATCGTCCTTTCAGTATTTTAAGCCCTGGAATTTCCTCCAGAGTTCTGGAAAAAGCTTCTTTTACAATTTTTTTCTTTTCTTCAATAAGTTCAATAGCTCTTTCTAGTGTAATTTCATACGGGTCATCTTCTTTTTTAAGAGAATAAAAAGCACTGTTATTGCGTACGTACGGGCCATATTTTCCAAGTGAGACAACAACTTCACCATCTTCATAATCTCCAAGTGATCGTGGAAGTTTAAAAAGATCTAAACCCTCTTCAAGTGTAATACTTTCGATATTTTGATTTTTTCTCAAACTGGCATATGTCGGTTTTTCAGCTCCCTCTATAGAAGCATAAGGTCCATATTTCCCAATTTTTAATATTATAGGCAAGCCTTTCTCAGGATGGACTCCCACTTCGCGTTCCCACTTTTTATTCTCTTTTTCTTTGAGCGAGGCTTCGACTTTAGAATTGAACCCTCCATAGAATTTCTTGATCATATCATTCCAAACAAGCTTTCCATCAGCAATTTTATCAAACTGTTGCTCTATCTGCGCCGTAAAGTTATAATCTAGGATTTCTTCAAAATGTCCTGACAGATAATCAGTAACTACTACTCCCATAGATGTTGGGAACAATTTATTTGCCTCACCTCCAAATTTCTCACTCAAAGGTTTTTCACTAATTTGGTTGTTTTTATAAACAAGTTGCCCTACGTCTCTTGATTTGGCAGGTCTAGATTCTTTTACAACGTATTCGCGTTGCTGAATGGTCGTAATTGTGGGTGCATAAGTAGAAGGTCTTCCAATGCCTAACTCCTCCATTTTCTTAACTAAACTAGCCTCTGTAAATCTATAAGGAGGCAGATCATATTTTTCCGTTGCTTCAATTCTATCAACAATTGCCGCAGTATTTTTAACCACATCAGGCAAAACAGATTGTTTTTCATCTGAAGTTTCATCATCAGAAGATTCCATATACAGCTTCAAAAAACCGTCAAAACTTACAATTTCGCCAGTAGCAGTAAATTCATATTTAGAGTTCTCTTTACTATTAATTACAATAATAGTTCTCTCAATTTTTGCATCTGCCATTTGAGAAGCGACAGTTCTTTTCCAAATCAGATCATACAATCTTTGCTCCTGCTTACCTAATTCTGGCGATTCGTTATCAACATAAGTCGGTCGTATCGCTTCGTGAGCTTCTTGAGCACCTTTTGACTTAGTTGCATACTGTCTTACTTTTGAATATTCTTCTCCAAATTTATTGATGACAGCACTTTTAATAGTATTAATCGCTAATCCCGAAAGATTAACAGAGTCTGTTCTCATATAAGTTATATGTCCATTTTCATATAAACCTTGAGCAAACTTCATTGTTTGAGTTACAGACATTCCAAGTTTCCTACCTGCTTCTTGCTGCAAAGTAGATGTTGTAAATGGCGGTGAAGGAGATTTCTTTCCAGGTTTTTTAATTACATCGCCAACAAAAAAATCGTCAGCCTTAACATTTTCTAAGAACTCACGAGCTTCTTTATTTGTTTTAAACTTTTTATTTAGCTCAGCCCTAACAATGACACCATTGATATCAAAGAAACCAAAAACTTTATATTCCGACTTAGATTTAAAAGCGGTTATTTCGCGTTCTCTTTCAACAATAAGCTTTACCGCCACCGATTGTACACGTCCAGCAGATAAAGAAGGTTTAATTTTCTTCCACAATAAAGGCGACAAGGTAAAACCCACAATACGATCAAGAATTCTCCGCGCTTGTTGAGCGTTGACAAGATTAAAATCGATTTCACGTGGATTTTTTATAGCGTTTTGAATGGCTGTTTCAGTGATTTCGTGAAATACAATACGTTTATAGTTACTATCATTAAGTTTCAACACTTCGCTCAAATGCCATGATATAGCTTCTCCTTCACGGTCCTCATCAGAAGCAAGCCAAACTGTTTTTACCTGTGAAGCTATTTTTTTAAGCTCAGTTACAATCTTTTTTTTATCAGTAGGAATCTCGTACTCAGGTTCAAAATTTTCATCAACATTAATACCAAGATTTTTCTTAGATAAGTCGCGAATATGTCCATAACTAGACTTTACCAAAAAATCATCCCCAAGAAATTTCTTAATTGTTTTTGCTTTTGCAGGGGACTCTACTATAACTAAATTGTTTTCCATCTATTAAAATTAATTTAAATTGCAAAATAAACAAATTAAAAACCCAATTCATAAATTTTTTTTAATTTTACGCCATAAATTTTACAACATGGTTAAGAATAAAGCTGCAAAAGTAACTTATTCTCGCAAATTTGCCAGAATTTTTACAATTAGTTTATGGACAATTAGCATTTTAGGCGTAATTGGAGTATTTATATATTTCAAAACTCTAGGTAGTGGCAAGTTTGGACGTATGCCAAGCTTTGAACAACTAGAAAACCCAAATGAACAATTAGCCACTAAAATATATTCATCTGATCTAGAACTGCTAGGCACCTATTTTAGAGAAAATCGCACTCAGATTTCGTTTGACGAATTATCTCCTTATTTGATAAATGCTTTAATCGCAACCGAAGATGTTCGATTTTATGATCATAACGGGATAGATTTTAGAGCTATCCCAAGAGTCATTACTGGAATTGCAGGAGGCGGAACAAAAGGAGGCGGAAGCACAATCTCCCAACAACTCGCAAAAATGTTATTTAATAGACCCAGCGATTTGTCTGCAATAGAGCTAATAAATTGCAAATTTCAAGAATGGATAATTGCAGTCAGACTTGAGCGTAATTTTACAAAAAGGGAAATAATCGAAATGTACCTAAATAAATTCGATTTTTTAAACTTGGCTGTTGGAATAGAATCTGCATCACGCGTTTATTTTGACACAACACCAGACGCTCTTAGCATAACACAATCAGCAATGCTTATAGGTATGGCAAAGAATCCATCCTTGTATAATCCGCTAAAACGTCCCGAAGAAACTTTACACAGAAGAAATGTTGTATTAAGTCAAATGTTAAAATACGACTTTATAACAGAAGAAACATTCGACTCGTTAAAGCTAATTCCTCTTGAAATAAGATATCAGAAAGTTGACCACAATATTGGTTCGGCAACATATTTTAGAGAGTTTCTGCGAATGTGGCTAACTGCAAAGAAACCCGTTGCCACAGACTATTTTGATAAGCGAGAATATATCGAAGACTCGATTAACTGGGCAATAGACCCCTCTTATGGCTGGTGTAATAAAAACACAAAACCCGATGGAACACTCTACGACATATACAGTGATGGCTTACAATTATATACAACTATTAATAGTCGGATGCAAAAATATGCAGAAGATGCAGTACGAGAACATATAGGAGGTTTTATACAGGGAGAATTTATGAAAGACCAAAAATATAATAAAAGACCTCCATTCTCAAACGACCTATCACAAGACGATGTTGATAATATTATGTATCTAACAATGAAACGCACAGAGAGATGGAGAGTAATGAAGGCTGCTGGCGTTCCAGAAGATTCCATTATACATAGTTTTAAAACCCCTGCCCCGATGAGTGTATTTGCGTGGAAAGGCGATATAGATACAATAATGACACCTTATGACTCTATTTTATATTATAAACATTTTCTCAGAGCAGGTTTTATGTCAATGGAACCTCAAACAGGACATGTTAAAGCTTATGTAGGTGGAATTGACTACAAACACTTTAAGTTTGATCAAGCTACAAAATCGAGACGACAGGTCGGCTCCACGATAAAACCTTTTATTTATTGTCTTGCGATGCAAAATGGATATTCACCATGTACTAAAGTGCCAAATGTCGAAGTAACTTTTAAACTCCCTAAAGGGTCAGGAAAAGAATACTACACTCCAAAATTTTCGGAAACAAAATATGACGGGGAAATGATTACGCTTAAATTTGGTCTTGCAAACTCACTAAATCAAATTTCTGCATGGGTTTTAAAACAATATTCACCACAAGCCGTTGTTTCTATTGCAGATAAAATGGGAGTGCACAGTCATATCGATCCTTTTCCATCTATTTGTGTTGGTGCAGCAGAAGTACTACTAAGCGAAATGGTTGGAGCATACAGCACATTTGCCAATAAAGGTATTTATACACGCCCAACATATATTACAAGAATCGAAGATAAAAATGGAAATGTTTTAGCCAACTTTGGACCCATTCAATCAGAAGCAATTAGTGAAGAAACGGCTTACCTCATGGTCGATCTCATGAAAGGGGTCGTTGATATGGGAACTTCAGTAAGATTACGATTTACCTATAAACTATACAACGAACTTGCTGGCAAAACAGGTACCACAAACAATCATTCGGACGGGTGGTTTATTGGAGTTGCTCCAGAACTTGTCAGCGGTGGCTGGGTTGGCGGAGAAGAACGAAGCATAAGATTCAGATATATCACACTAGGACAAGGGGCATCTCTCGTACTTCCAATTTTTGGTTTATATATGCAAAAAGTTTATGATGATCCTAAACTACCATATTCAAGAGAGAGTACATTTGAAAAGCCAACACAACTATCAGTAGAAATAGATTGTGCAGAATATGAAAAGAGCAATCACGATGGAAATTTCAATAAATTATAGATTATTTTGCAGGTCGAAAAAGTTTTGCTGCAAATTCTTTTATATCTGAAACACTTATTATTCCAGGTATCTTCTTATTAAGCTCCGATTTTTGTGCCGATGAGATAAAAATATTACCAAATCCCAGACGACGAGCTTCACTCACTCTTTTATCGATAAAAGAAACAGGGCGAACTTGCCCCGAAAGACCCAACTCTCCAATAAAACAAGTGTTTTCAGGTATCGGTTTATCATAATAAGACGAAATTACAGAAGCTAATACGGCGATATCGGCTGCAGTATCGCTAACTTTAATCCCTCCAGCAATATTTACAAAAGCATCTTTTTGACTAAGGTTTAAGCCCAATCTTTTTTCGATTACAGCCAAAATCATTTGAAATCTGCGTCCATCAAAGCCTGTAGAAGTTCTCTGAGGACTACTATAAACAGCATTACCAATCAAAGTCTGAATTTCTATCATTAAAGTTCTTGTCCCCTCTCCCATGGTACCATAAGCCACGCCACTTAAATTGGAGTTGTCTCCAGTAAGCAAAATATTACCCGGATCTGTGATTTCTTTTAAACCATGATTTAGCATTTCAAAAACTCCAATTTCATAAGTCGAGCCAAATCTATTTTTCTTTGGTCTCAGCAATCGATAGTAATGATTATTATCTCCTTCAAACTGAAACACAGCATCAACAATATGCTCTAAAGACATAGGACCAGCGATATCGCCGTCTTTATTTATATGTCCTATTAAAATAACAGGAATATCAAATTCTTTTGCATATTCTTGCAATATTCGGGTGCATTCTCTAATCTGACTTACCGTGCCAGGAGAAGAAGTTAAATCTGCCGAAGCAACTGTTTGTACAGAATCGATTACGATAATCTCTGGTTCCAAAGACTTAATCGTTGCAATAATTTTTTCGATATTTGTTTCGGTATAAATAAAGCAGTTTTCATTATTAATACCTATCCGTTCGGCACGCAATTTTATTTGATTTTCACTTTCCTCTCCAGAAACGTATAAAACTTTAAGTTGATCGAGATTAAGTACTGTCTGCAATACTAGAGTTGACTTTCCGATTCCAGGTTCTCCTCCTAACAGCACAAGCGACCCAGGAACTAAGCCACCACCAAGAACACGATTAAATTCTGAATAAGGTAATTCTATTCTATTTAATTGCTGTTTACGTATTTCACTAATTTTAATTGGATTGCCAGGTTTGGCTTCACTTTTAGACATTAATCCTTTGGCATCAGAAGTTCTAATTTCCTCTATAAAAGAATTCCAACTATTACAGTTGGAACACTTTCCAGCCCATTTGGGCGATATATAACCACAGTTTTGACAAACAAAAACTGCTTTATCTTTAGCCATCCTCTAATTTTTGCGATTCATCTCACATCTAAGATATGCACCACCTTCCGAATCGTCTCCAAGTCTGATGCGAGTCATAACAAGAATATCGTCCTTAAATTTATCAATTCGAAATAAACCATTGATTTCAGAATAACCAGGTAAATCCCTACTGTTACTAATTGTTATTTGTGTTTTAAGTAAGGATTTATCAACAGCATAGTTGCATGAATCAAACTTAATTCCGTCGTCGTTTGTTGCTATACGTATTAACGTGCCATCATCTTTAAAAGTCCAAGTAATTGTGCCTTGAGGCTTATTATCAAATGTTTGAAAATTCCAAGTGCCAACAACGTCTTCTGAAACATTTTTACATCCTGCGAAGAAAAAAGCGATTATAGCAATAAATATTAATGATTTTCCGATTTTCATGATTTTATATTTTAATTTCAACTGACAAATATAATATATTTTTTAATTAGTTACAACTTTTTTAATATCTCTGATGAAGAATATCCGTCAACAAAAGGAATAATCTCTACCAGTCCTCCACGAGCCATAACAAAATCAGCACCCACAATATCGTTAAAGTCATAGTCTCCGCCTTTAACAAGAATATCAGGAATAACTGATTTAATAAGGTCTTCTGGAGTATCATCCTCAAATATAACAACTAAATCTACAAACAGAAGTGATGCAAGCACATTAGCCCTCGCAATCTGATTGTTTATTGGACGGGTTTCTCCTTTAAGACGTTTGACTGAAGCGTCAGAATTCAAACCAATTATCAGTTTATCACCTAAATCTCGAGCTTTAGCAAGGTAATCAATATGCCCATAATGCAAAATATCGAAACAACCATTAGTAAAAACTATTGAGTTCTTATTCTTTTTCCAGTCGAGCACCCATGCTGTTATTTCGTTTCTTTTTACAATCTTGGCATTAATTAAACTTAAATAATCCATTTTTTAAACAATTGAATTTGTTTTTGTATCGGGAAAAATAAAAGATGGTTTAAAATGTTTGGCTTCCTCAAAATCCATAGTCGCATAAGAAATAATGATAACAATATCATCCACAGCTACTTTTCTGGCAGCTGGACCATTAAGACAAATAACACCAGAGCCAGACGCACCTTTAATAACATAGGTTTCGAATCGCTCACCATTATTGATGTTCACAACCTGTACTTTTTCGTGTTCAATAATATTGGAAGCTACCATTAAATCTTCGTCAATAGTAATACTGCCAACATATTGAAGATTTGCTTCAGTAACTCTGACTTTATGAATTTTTGATTTTACTACTTCTATATACATAATATAAATATGATAAATCGCTGCAAAGTTAAATAATACTTACTTAAAACACCAAAATAATATTATCAATTAATCGAATTTTTCCACACCAAACTGCTACACACACTATTATTTCAGAGTTTTTAGTGATTTTTTTTATCAAATCTAGACTTACAGTATTACAAAATACGCAATATTCTGCTTTCATATCAGAGATTTTCTCAATTTCATCAATAAAATACTGGGAATAACTATCAGTATCATCCCCCACTTTCAAATTAATAGCAATATAATTTAAAAGTTTAGAAATATTAGCAGCACTCTGAAATTGCTCTTTACTAAGCCTTAAGTTTCGGCTACTCATTGCAAGTCCACTATTCTCGCGAACAATAGGACATGAAATTATCTCTATATCAAAATTAGCAGTTTTTGTCATTAATCTGATAACTGCAAGTTGCTGAAAGTCTTTTTGCCCAAAATATGCTTTATGTGGCTGCACTATTTCAAACAACCTATAAACAATATCAACAACTCCTTGAAAATGTCCTGGTCGAAACTCGCCTTCATAAATTTCATCAAGACCATTAAAATCCATTTTAAATCCATCAAAGTTTTCAAAGATATTATTACCAGAAGGTGAAAAGACTAAGTCACAACCAGCTTTATTTAACATCTCCAAATCCTTTTCATGATCTATAGGATAATTGTCAAAGTCGCTTTTATCATTAAATTGTCGAGGATTAACAAAAATAGATACAACTGTAAAATCATTATCTTCGACCGATTGTTTTACTAACGAAATATGCCCATCATGTAAAGCTCCCATTGTTGGAACAAATCCGATTTTCATATCACTTTTTACTCGTAAGTTTTGCAAATAAGTTTGTGTATCTGCGACACTATACATCACTTTCATTGATAATAATTTTCTGCGAATATAAATATTTGAAAACTCAATCCAAATGAATTTTAGCAGTTTGCTAAAGTTATTAAGAAAATTTAACAAATAGATTTTGAAACAACAATATTAAAGAAACCGATATTTAGTTTAACAAGACTAAATATCGGTTTTTATAAATTTTCACCGGCTAATTTGACAAATCCTAATATTCGTCTTCATTAAAGAAGAAATCGTCCTTACTAGGATAATCAGGCCAAATATCTTCGATACTGTCGTATGCTTCGCCTTCATCTTCGATTTCCTGGAGGTTTTCGATAACTTCCAAAGGAGCTCCTGAGCGAATTGCAAAGTCAATTAACTCGTCTTTTGTTGCCGGCCAAGGTGCATCTTCGAGTTTTGATGCTAGTTCCAATGTCCAATACATATTATTAATTATTTGAGGTTAAACATTTCATAAATCGGACTGCGAAATAAACAAAAATTTCTGAATTACAAATTATTATTCCATAATATTTCATTTATATTATTTTCGTTAGCATATTTTCTACCCATAACAAACAGTAAATCAGACAGTCTGTTCACGAAAACAATAACATTATAATAGTCTTTTGTTGCATTTTCAATTGAAATTATGCGTCTTTCGGCACGACGACAAACTGTTCTTGCAATATTACACCAAGAAATTAGTTCACTTCCTGCCGGAATTACAAAATTATTGAGTTCTGGCAATTTCTGACTAAACCTATCAATTGATTGCTCAAGATAGTCGATATCTTCTTTTCTTATTGTACGGAGTTCGGGTAATGGAAATTCGGCATCTTTATCAACAGCAGCAAGAAATGAGCCTATATCAAACAGTCTATTTTGAATAAACTCAATAAGATTACGATCATACGCATCAATCTTAAAATTCCTAATCATACCGATAAAAGAATTTAACTCGTCCACAGTACCGTAAGCTTCTAACCTGATGTTATCTTTGCTAACTCGCTGTCCTCCTAATAATGATGTCGAGCCTTTATCTCCAGTTTTTGTATAAATCTTCATAATATGGATGTTTTATCTGATTTTTCTTACTTATTAAATTTAATACAGGTTAATAAGTTATCTCATAGCTGGGTTTTCATTAATAATATCGGATTCGACTTTACCATCTCTCAAACGTATGATACGTCTTGCATGAAGAGCAATATCTTCCTCGTGAGTTACCACCACAATAGTATTACCTTTTTTATGATATCCTCAAATAAAGCCATTATTTCG
>JAQVPT010000059.1 GCA_028701945.1 Bacteroidales bacterium | reverse complement strand
CTGTTTGTGTTGCTCAATTGATTCTGCCAAAGTGTTAATATTATCAGAGTTTTTCCCTTTTACAACAGTTTCGGCAAGAATTTTATAGTCATAAACCGTTCCTAATTTTCTTTTCAGATTTTGTTTGAGCATGTTATTTTCGTCAATGCTATCAATAGCTTTTTTCAAAATATGCGATTCTTCTTCTGTAAAGTGCAGTAGTTTACTAATATCCTTAAATTGTGGCGAAGATTTATCAAGTTTGTAAATGTCTCCCTTGTTTTTAATGACAAATCCAGCTTCTCGAAAAGTATCAATATAACGATAAATTGTTCGTTCAGAAACTTCAAGCCTATCTGCAATGTCAGGAATAGAATAATAAATATTACCTGTTAGCATTTTCATTAAACGCAAAAGTCTTTCTAATTTTGGTTGATTGGCCATATATTGATAATTTTTTAGTAAATGTAAGATTTTTTCTATATAAACAAAACTATAAATGAAAAGAATGTATCCTAAACACGTATTCAATTAATATAAAAATGAAAAACTGCCCTTGTTTTGTTACAATAAAAACATAAAACTGGGTTTGTTTTGTTACAATAAAATCGCAAAACTGGGTTTGTTTTGTTACAATTAATGATAAAAAACATTTAAAAATCCAAATAATAATCCTTTTTTATTTCAATATATTTAGCGTTGTAATCGAGTCTAATTTCTTTCTCGATCGCAATTGTGTGTTTCTGTAAGACATGTTTGTTTTTTAGAAATATTTATAACTGATGGAATAAATGTACGGATTCCTGCAGGATATATGACGATTGAACGATTGTTCTTCTGTTCTCTTGTTCTCTTGTTCCATTGTTCTCTTGTTTCCGCCAACTGGCGGATTCTTCTGTTCCCTTGTTCCCTAATCACTGTATCGCGGTCTCACACCATCACAGAGCACATCTCCCAAAACATCGTATTTATACTTACACTAGATGTTACTTATACTCAATAATTTGTAGTACTTACAGTCTATTGCACCTAATATTTAATGAATACTTTTGTTGAAACAATTAAGTACAGCATGAAAAACTATTACGAACTTTTATCGACAGATGTTAGATTTTGTGAAGGGCTTACAGCTTGCATGAATTGTGGTGTTTGTACTGCAATTTGTCCGGCTGCTGAGTTTTACAAATATGATCCTCGTCAGATATGTAATACTGTACAAACTCGAGATGACGATCAAATTGAAGCTCTTTTGAAAAGCGATACTATTTGGTATTGCGGTCAGTGTATGTCGTGCAAAGCTCGTTGTCCTCGCGGTAATGTCCCAGCAATGGTAATATCTGTTTTACGGCGATTTTCACAGGAACTAGGATTTTTTACCGAAAGTGAAAAAGGAAGACAGCAATTTGCAGTTAAACGTACAGTTGGTGATAATATTATTAATACAGGTTATTGTGTTCATATTGACAGTGTTACGCCTAAATTGCATCCAGAACAAGGACCTGTTTGGAAATGGTATTACGAAAATGCCGAAGAGGTTGCCGATAGATTAGGAGCTAATTATAATAAAGAAGGAGGTGGAGCTTTGAGAAAAATCTCAAAAGAAAATCTCGACGAAGTAAAAAAAATTTTTGATGTTACTGGCGGAACAGCTCTGTATGAACAAGTTGAAGATTCCAGTAAAGTTCAAGCTAAATTAATGAAACTTGGGTTTGATGATGTAGGAACGAATAACGAATATTTCTTTCATACTTATATCGAAAACTCAGAAAATCATCAAAAATAAAACATGGTATGAATACTATAAAGAAACATTTTTGGAACGAGTATCAGAAAGAAATTGCTAACGATAACTATTATTACGAACGTAGTTGTATTCGGCAATCATTTTTTCCTGGATCAGAAACAGCGTTTTTGAAAATATTGAGAGATGAGCTTGGTAAAAAGATTATTGACGACCAACATCAACATACATGTACTGGTATTGGATATCATTCTGATATAGTACAATTCGATACTACGATGACTATTTGTGCAAGGCTTTTTTCTTTAATGTCTGATAATGAGTTAAAAAACTTTGTCCCTTCATGTGTAACATCATTTGGTGTTTTTACTGAAGTTGTTGAAACTTGGAATCAGTTTCCCGAAGAGTTGGAGAAAACTAGAAAATTTTTAAGAGAAGCAACAGGTAGAGAGTTTAAAATCCCTGAAAATATTGCTCACCCATCTGATATAATTTATAAGTACCGTAAGGAACTTAAACAAAAGATGAAGTATCAACTTGTAAATCATAAAACTGGTAAACCTCTTAGAGTTGTTGAGCATACAGGTTGTCATTATGGTAAAATATTTTCGCATCATGCAGTTGGTGGAGCAGAATTTCCTCAAGTTTTGGCTGGTATGATAGAAGAGTGGGGCGGAGAAGTGATAGATTATCCTGAAAGAAGACATTGCTGCGGTTTCGGTTTTAGACAATATCTTGTAATGGCTAATAGAGGTTATTCTGTGGCTAATACTAAGAAAAAGTTTGAGTCTATGGAAGAATATAAACCCGATTTTGTACTCACAAATTGTCCTGGTTGCACAATGTTTATGGATAGGTGGCAATATACAATTGCTGAAATGGAAGGAAAAACTTACGACGATAATGGAATGGGTATCCCTGTGTTAACTTATGAAGAACTAGCAGGATTGTTGTTAGGCTATAATCCATGGGATTTAGGATTGCAAGTGCATCAAGTACAATCAGAATCTTTATTAGATAAAATTGGGATAGCTTATGACCCAGCTGATAAATTTATTGGAAAATCAGGAAAATTTATTGGAATACCCGAAAAGCCCGAAATCTTAAAAGTCGATTATGATGGATAAAAAAGTCTTAATAATTGGTGGAGGTCCCGCTGGTATAGAAACTGCTTATAGTCTTGCATTGCAAGATGTTAAAGTCGTTATGATTGAGAAAGATGCAAATGTTTGTGGAAATATTCAAAACTGGGAAAAGCTATTTCCAGATTTTAAAGATGCTGAAGAGGTAAGGAAAATATTATCTCAAAAATTAAACCATCCGAATATTGAAGTAATTACTAATACTGAAATTAAAAATTTATATCCTCAAGGAAATTTATGGTTTGCAAAAAATGATGATGAGAGAATATTTGAAGCTAATGCTGCATTGTTAGCAACAGGTTTTGAAGTGTTTGACGCAAAACGAAAAGAAGAACTTGGCTATGGTATTTATGATAATGTAATTACTTCGGCAGATTTTGAGAAAATGTACAAATCTCGCAAAATTCTAACTGCTGAAGGAAGAGTACCTCAACGTATTGCTTTTTTAAATTGTGTTGGTAGTCGAGACGAAAAAGTCGGAAATCATTATTGCTCAAGAGTTTGTTGTATTAATGCTGTTAAGCAAGCAATTGAATTTAAAGAGCTTGTCCCAGATGCTAAGGCTTATTGTTTTTATATGGACATGAGAATGGCCGGACAGTTTTATGAGGAACTTTATCGAAAATCGCAAGAAAAATATGGCGTAACATATATTCGTGGACGAACTTCTGAAGCAGCTGTTACAAGAGACAATCGAATTCAGATTAAAGCCGAAGATACTTTAAGTGCACTACCTATGAAAATGACAGTTGACCTTTTGGTGCTTATGGTGGGTATAGAAGCGTCTGCTGGAACTACATTGTTGAGCGAACAAAATGATGTGTTGGGACTTTATGGTTTTGCAAAGCCTTTGGGTTTATATTCTGAAGATAATATGACCACGAAACCAGGTTTATTTTTGGCTGGAACTTGTAAACGTCCTCTGACTTTGCCTGAAACTCTTGCAGATGCCAGATCGGCAGCAACCGACATTATTAAGTATTTAAAAACTACCAAATGAAAAACTGGGGATTTAAAATATCAAAACCACGAGTTTTAGACTTTGATACAGCTAACTTAGACGCTTATAATCGGCTTATAGAAAAAGTGCCATCGGCCCATAGATGCCTTATGTGTGGTGCATGTACTGCAACTTGTACCGCAAATTTACATACTACATTTAATTTCCGCAACTGCCATTTAATGTTTCGCAGAGGACAATTCGAGGGGCTTGCAGAGGAACTTGATAAGTGTATGTTGTGCGGAAAATGTAAACTTGTTTGTCCGCGTGGTGTAAATACACGTGCAATAATTTATAATTTGAGAATTGTTCTTAGCGACCTAAATTATAAAAAAATTGAGTTATGAATTTTCATCCCTTTATATTACCATTCTCTTTAGGTGCGATAGTTTTATTTGCTATTATTATTTATAAATATGTGTCGTGGATAAAAAAACTTGACCGTAAACAGAAATATTTTGTCAATAAAAATATGTTTACATTTAAGACAATACAAGCAACTGGCGAAGTTATTCGTGAAGCTTTGATTCATCGTAATATTTATAAAAAAAATCCTGTTCTTGGATATATGCACATGAGTCTCGCATTTGGCTGGTTTTTGCTTATCGTTGTTGGTAAAACTGAATCGTCATTTTATGCAGGAACATTTTTTGAAGAACCTTGGTTGGCTATTTTCTTTAGATATTTTGCTCGAGAGCCTCACGAGTATTTTATGGCTACCCAGTTTACTTTTATAATGGATTTTTTATTACTTGTAGTTTTGAGTGGAGTGCTTTTGGCGATTATCAAAAGAATGCGTTCAAAGTTTATGGGCATGAAAAAAGCTACTAAACACAGCACATTCGATCGGATAGCTCTTTCTGCATTATGGTGGATTTTCCCTTTGCGACTACTAGCTGAAAGCACAACCGCTGCTATTACTGGAAATGGGGGCTTTTTAACGGGTTCGTTGGGTAATTTGATGTCAGGTTTGCCTGTTCAAGCACTAGAATTGCCGCTTTGGTGGGCATATTCTACGGTTTTGTTCGCATTTTTTGTGGCATTGCCGTTTTCAAGATATATGCACATCCCAACCGAAGTTATTTTGATATTTTTAAGAAAATGGGGAGCAACTGCTGGAGAGCAATATTCAGGGTTATCTGATATTCAAATTAATGCTTGTTCTCGCTGTGGGATTTGTATAGATGCATGCCAACTTAATTTTGCTGCCGACATAAATAATGTGCAATCAGTTTATTTTATTAGAGATACTCGTTATCATAATCTTACTGATGATATTGCAAATAATTGTCTCCTTTGTGGAAGATGTACTGAGGCTTGTCCTGTTGGAATTGAAACGACACTGATTCGCCAACAAATGCGTAATAAAGCCGAAATTCCTGGTAAACATTATTATGATTATGCTGATGTTCCTGATTGTAATTCAAAACCAGAAGTTGTATATTTTGCTGGTTGCATGTCGCATCTTACTCCGAGTATTATTATTTCGATGAAAAAAATATTTGATGCTGCTGGCGTAAAATATTGGTTTATGGACGAAGAAAAAGGTTTATGTTGTGGACGACCAATGCGTCAGCAGGGATTTGTACAACAATCAAAAGATTTGATTAGTAAAAATATGCGAATGATACACTCATCAGGAGCAAAAGTGCTGGTAACATCTTGTCCTATTTGTTATAAATCTTTTAGAGACGAATATGTGTTAGAAATTCCAGTTCTGCATCATACCGAATATATTGAGAAACTAATTGATAGCGGTAAATTAGAGCTTAAAAACTCAGGCAAATCTATTGTTTATCACGATCCATGTGAATTGGGCAGAGGTTGTAATGTTTATGATGCTCCACGAGCGGTACTTAAAGAAATTGGCGAATTACGGACTTCTGAACTTGAAAAAGAAAACTCTTTATGTTGTGGCGGAAGTTTGTCTAATTCTGTGATAGATCTTGCAACTCAAACAAAAATTAGAGATCATGGTCTTGAAGTTTTAACCGCATCAAAACCTGATATTCTAGCAACTGCATGTCCTTTATGTAAAAAGTCATTAGTGCATGGTAATAAAGTGATTGTAAAGGATATAGCAGAAATTGTTGCTGTGAACATTGTAAATAAAAAACAACCCAAAAAGGTTCAAACAGCTAAAAACATGAACGAATTTGAGGTAAGTTATAAATAAAACTATAAATTTGACACAAAATTAAATTATTATGATAGACATTTTTGACAGATTAAAAGAAGCCAGAGGACCATTAGGTCAGTATCAACAAAAAGCAGAAGGATATTTTATGTTTCCTGAGCTTGAAGGTGAGATTAAACCTCGCATGATGTTTCAGGGACGCGAAGTTTTAACATGGAGTTTAAATAATTATCTTGGTTTAGCAAACCATCCTGATGTTCGTAAAGCTGATGCCGAAGGTGCTGCACAATATGGTATGGCCTACCCAATGGGTGCGAGAATGATGTCGGGACAAACAAAACTTCATGCCGAATTAGAAAATAGATTGGCAAAATTTGTAAATAAAGAATCTGCGTTTCTTCTTAATTATGGTTATCAAGGAATGGTTTCAATTATCGATTCTTTAACAACTCGTAATGATGTTATTGTATATGATTCCGAAGCTCATGCTTGTATTATGGATGGTATTTTCCTTCATAAGGCTAAAGGTGGTAAAAGTTTTGTTTTCCCACATAATGACATTGAGCGTTGTGGTAAGATGTTAAAATTTGCTACTAAACTTGCAAATGAAAATGGTGGAGGTATTTTGGTTATTACCGAAGGCGTTTTTGGAATGGCTGGTGATCTTGGTAATTTACCAGGAATTGTAGCATTAAGAAAAGACTATAATTTTAGATTACTAATTGATGATGCACATGGTTTTGGTACTATGGGTAAAACTGGTTCTGGTGCTGGCGAGCATTTTGGAGTGCAAGATGAGGTAGATATATATTTCGCTACTTTTGCAAAATCAATGGCTGGAATAGGGGCTTTTGTTGCCGCTGATAAGGACATAGTTGACTCTTTAAAATATAGTATGAGGTCGCAAATATTTGCTAAATCATTGCCAATGCCGATGGTTGTTGGTGCACTTAAGCGTTTGGAGATGCTCCAAAACGACCCTTCACACAAAGAGAATTTGTGGAAAATTGCAAAAGCATTGCAGAGCGGTTTAAAGGAGAATGGTTTAGATATTGGTGCAACTGAATCACCAGTAACTCCTGTATATTTTAGCGGATCGGTTCCAGAAGGTACAAATATTGTCATTGACCTTCGCGAGAATTTTAATGTTTTCTGTTCTATTGTTGTATATCCAGTAGTTCCTAAAGGAGTTTTGATGTTACGTCTTATCCCTACCGCAGAGCATACTTTAGAAGATGTAAAAGAAACAATAGAAGTATTTAAGAAAATAAAATTTAATCTTGACGCAGGTAAATATAATACCGACGAGATGAAATCAATGAAAATAGGATAACTTTCAGTTGTCAATTTATATTATAAAAAAAACGAAGTAGAGTTATTTATTGTTAATTTTACTTCGTTTTTGAAAATTTAAAACTCAGCTTATGAAAGATGATAGTAAATATTATTTAAAATGTGTTAAATGTGAGCATATTACTCCAGACTTTGGTGTTTGGTTTGAACAAAACCAAGTTTGTCCAGAGTGTGGTAGTAATCACTCTGAAGTTTGGTATAATAGTGATTATAAAGAATTGCCCTTAATTATTAAAGGCAATCCAATAAGTTTTTGGCAGTATTTTTATTATTTGCCACTCTCAAAACAAGAAAATGTTATTTCAAGAAATGAAGGAGCTGTTTCTTTACAAAATTGGTGGTTTCTTGAGGATTTTGCTAAGGAAAAGTATGGCTTAGATATAAATGTACAAGTTTATCGTAATGACTTGAACGGCGGAACTGGAACTTTTAAAGATGTAGCTGCTTCATTGGCTGCAAGCATTTTTAAGGAGCATGATATCAAACAATACTGCGTTGCATCAACAGGAAATACTGCAACTTCTTATGCAAGATATTTATCAATTGCAGGAATTAATTGTTCTGTTTTTATCCCCGATAATGCCTTAAAAGCCTCCGAAGCAATGATTAGTGCATTTGGACAACAAGTTCTTAGAGTAAAAGGCGATTATTCAAAAGCTAAAAAAATTGCTGCTGAATATTCAAAAAAATATAATATTCTTATTTCGATTGGGAATATTGATCCAATTAGGGTAGAAGCAAAGAAAACAATGGTTTTTGAGTGGCTCCGTCAATTAGATCGTTTGCCCGATGTTTATATACAGGCTATTAGTGGTGGAACGGGACCAATTGCAATTGATAAAGGCATTCGTGAAATAAAATCAGTTTACCCAGATTTAAAAAACCCTAAATTTATTATGGTTCAGCCAGATGGCTGCGACCCAATGGTACAAGCATGGGAAAATGCCGAAAAAAATGGTTTCCCAGATGGTTTTGAAAAGGAATATCCTATATTAGATAATCCGCAAACAGCAGTACCAACTTTAGCTACTGGAAATCCTGCAACTTATCCGATTATTGCAAAACTTGTGCAAAACTCGGGTGGGACATTTCTAAGAATGAAAGAGTCTAAAATGATTGATTACGCTAAGCTTGTCGCTTTTGAGCGGAAAGTAATTCTTGGACCAGCATCAGCTGTTTGTATGGCTGGATTTTTCGAAGCTCTCAAGAAAGGACTAATCAAAAATGGAGAAACTGTACTTATTAACACAGGTGAAGGTGTGCGTAGAGCTCCAGACTTTGTTAATGAAATGATATATACTACTAAAAATGTCGATAGTATTGATGAGTGTAAACCTCATGAGATTGATGATTATCGTAAACAACTTTGGGAAGCAGTAATTAAAGACTAAGGGTTTATCAAACAATAAAGGATAAGAATTGGCGGAATAAGAATAGAGCTTAATTCTGTCCTTTAAATAAGTTTATAAAGCCGTATTGGTTTGAAGGTCAGGGCTAAAGCCCATTAATTATTAATATTAATTCACTCCGACCTAAAGGCCAGGCTTATTAATAAATAGTCTTTGCAAGAACCGAGTTTACGAGCTCAGCGCAGCTAAAACGTCAAATACTGCGTTACTCTCATTTCTGAAACAGTTACTTCGACTTTGCTCAGCACATCGCATTTACGAAAAGCAAACTCTTTTGTTTCAGAAACTTCGAACCGACCGAAAGGAGCTCATGAACACCATTAAAATAATAATATTATGGTGAATAAAGCCTTGTCTTTGACGCTTTAGCTGCACTGAGCTCGTAAACTCGGTTCTTATCAAAGACACAAAAAGTAATAGTTTTTTTTCGGGCACTAAATAGAAAGTAGGGTGGAAAATAAAAAGAGTTTTATAGAAGTGGTTGAACGAAACTGAAAAATGAGGAACTCGGTATTCGAGAGTGAACTAAAGCTGCTACTTGGAGCAAAATTACTAATTTACATATTCACAGTTTACTTTCTTTTTTTCGCATTTGGATCAAGTAAGTTTTTCTGTTTAACATAATCGCTCCACGATTTACAGTTTGAATCTGATTTAAATTTATCGCGTTGATAATAATGACATAATGCAGCCGCAAGTCCGTCAGTTGCATCTAATTTATCGGGAAGTTCTTCGAGTTTCAATAATTTTTGTAGCATCCCAGCAACCTGTTCTTTTGACGCAGAGCCTGTCCCAGTGATTGCGAGTTTAATTTTTCGAGGAGCGTACTCAAAAATTGGAATGGTTCGCGTAAGAGCTGCTGAAATAGCTGCACCCTGTGCACGTCCAAGTTTTAACATAGATTGCACGTTCTTTCCTTGAAATGGAGCCTCTATTGCCAGTTCATCAGGATTAAAACCGTCTATTAATTGTAAGGTTCTTTCGTAAATATGTTTGATTTTATTAAAATGTCCTTCCATTTTACGCATATCAACAATACCAAATGCGACCACCTCAACCGTCTTACCCTTTTCATGAATAACCCCATATCCCATTATGTTAGTGCCAGGGTCAATACCTAATATTACTCGGTCTTTTATGATTGTCATTGCTTTGCATCTGTTATTTTACGCAAATTTTGGCGTGCTTCAACTGTAAAAATGCTTCCTGGATAATCGGCAATAAGCTTAAAATATGCTTCTTGAGCCAAGTCAAAATTCTTTAATTTTTCTTGCATTATAGCATATCGAAATAAAGCGTTATCGGCAAGGACATCATAATAATAAACGTCTGCAACTTCTTTATAAAGCTCTGATGCTCGGGTATAATTTCCAGTAGCTTCATATATTTGAGCTTTTTTATACAATACATCATCAATTAAAATATGCGCTGGATACAATTGCACTATCGAGTCTAAACTTTTAAAAGCCAAATCGTACTGCTTTGAAAACACATAAAAATCTGCACGTGCAAAAATCTGCATGGTGGTTTCAGTAGTATCAAGATTAAAGTTTTCAGTAATAAACATGCTTAACTCCATAGCATCATTAGCAATAAGTTTTGAGGTACTCGATTTCAAAACATCAAGTTGTGCTTGTGCCCAATTAAACTGACCAGTATAATAAGCAAGTTTGGCTTTTTTAAATCTAGCCTCATGCCCAATAGGCGACTCTATCATTGCTTTTTCGACTTGTGCATAAACTAAAATTGCATCCCACGGATTATTATGGAGAAAATAAATATCGCCAAGCATTAATTTCATAATCTGCTCTTGCTCAGGCAAAAACCTTCTTTCGTCAATGCTTTTTTGAATAAGGTCTATTGCCTCTTGATGTTTTCCCAAATAAAAAGATTTCACATTTACCAAAGCATAAACAATTTTGTAAGATTCTCTACGTAAAACCATACTTAAAGCATCCGAGAGCATTTGCTCCAGTTCAACGAGTTCTGCTTCGATAGGACTTAAAACTGAAATTGTTTTCACATACAAAACATTAAGATATTCGATATATGCAGTATTATATATGGGATTTTCTTTCCCTTTCTTCATAAGGTAATCAAAAGTTTCTAAAGCGAGTTCAAACTCCTCATTTTCATAAAGCATCATACCAAAATTCAGAATATCATTTTCATTTCCTGTTTTGGTTCGTTTATCAATAGCATAAAGCTGATTTAGTGCAATTCGAAATTTTCCTGCCTGCGTATAATGCCATATAAGAAGACGACTAAAACTCATATTATTAGGCTCTTGCTGTATTTTTTGAAAAATTGCTGCTTCAACAATACTTTCGACACTTCCGTCAATATCGTTTGCCATAACATATTGCAATCGAGATTGCAAAGTATTGATTGCATTTGGATTATTTTTTAGGTGTTCTAAATAATATTCCATCATACGCTGGTAATCTCTTTGCATATAAAAAAGATTCCCCAATTCCATATCAAAATTTGTTCTCAGATATGACGCACCAGTTTTATAGGTTTGCTCTGCATACGAAAATTGTCTGTAATTAATAAACGTAGCCGCAGCAGCAAAGACATTGTTTTGATTTCGTTTAACAAGCTCTACAACCTCGTTAAAAACATCATCAGCTTCTTTAAACTTATTAGAATTAAAATATACCATGCCCAAGTCTATTTTAAGGTAGAAATCGTTTTTGTTTTTACGGTTCTCCTTTATTAGGAACTTTTCAGCAGTATCGTAATCTTTAAGCATGAACAAACTTCGCAAATAATAATCTCTATTATTTTTATAGCCAGTTTCTTCATAAAGTTTTTGATATAATTCGGCAGCTTTATCGTACTCCTCATTTTTATAGTACTTAACAGCTAATTGTGCATCATTATTCTGAGTAACACCTGATAAGTAGATTACTAACAGCACTACTGTAAGCAAGATAATACGATATATTTGATTTATTTTCAAATTCTAAGATTATTGTTTTAATGGTTAAATAACGAACAAGGACTCAAATTTTATATAATTTATTTAGATATCATGTCAAAACCAGTAAAAGGTCTCAATATTTCGGGAATAATTATTCCCTCTTCTGTTTGATAATTTTCAATTATTGCAGCCATTATTCGTGGCAATGCAAGAGCACTTCCATTAAGAGTATGAGCAAGTTTTGTTCTTTTCTCATCTTTAGATTTATATCTAAGTTTCAAACGATTTGCTTGAAAGTCTTCAAAATTTGAAACAGAGCTAACCTCAAGCCATCTTTCTTGAGCAGTCGAAAAAACTTCAAAATCAAAAGTAAGCGCAGCAGTAAAACTCACATCTCCACCACATAACCGAAGAACTCTGTATGGTAATCCTAATTTTACCAAAATATTTTCGACATAGGATTTCATTTCCTCAAGTGCGTGATATGATTCTTCAGGTTTTCTTATCTGAACAATTTCAACTTTATCAAACTGATGCAAGCGATTTAATCCACGTACATCCGCTCCCCACGAGCCAGCTTCGCGTCTAAAGCAAGCCGAATAGGCCATGTTTTTAATTGGAAAATCGGTTTCTGATAATATAACATCTCTATAAAGGTTTGTTATTGGAACTTCGGCAGTAGGAATCAAGTAAAAATTGTCCGCATTTACATGATACATTTGTCCTTCTTTATCTGGCAATTGTCCTGTTCCAAAACCGCTTTCTTCGTTTACAAGAAGTGGGGGTAATATTTCGGTATATCCAGCATTTTCGGCCTCATCGAGAAAGAAATTTATTAATGCCCGTTGAAGTTTAGCACCTTTTCCGATATAAACAGGAAATCCAGCACCAGTAATTTTTATTCCCAACTCAAAATCAATAATATTATAATCTTTAATTAACTCCCAGTGCGGTTTACTAACTGTAAGTTTTGGAATTACACCACCTTCTTTTATAATTTCATTATCAATTTCTCCTTTACCAGATTTCACAGACTCGTGAGGCAAATTAGGCAAAAGAACAATCAATGAATCTAATTCCTTTTCGTAATTTTCAAAAAATGTTTCTGCCTCTTTAATTTGTTCTTTTATTTCACCAGTTTTTCGTCTTGCAACTTCTGCTTCATCTTTTTTACCTTGTGCAAACAGATTTCCTATCTCTTTCGAGATTTCATTCATTTGCATCTGCAAATTATCTTTTTTTTGCTGATATTTTTTTCTGTTATCATCACAAGCAATAATTTTATCAACCAAGTTTGCAGCATCAAAATTTTTGATTTTCAAACGATTGATTACATATTCTTGTTGTTCTCTGATGAGTTTTATCGTCAACATATTCTCTAAATTTTATCGTGCGAAGTTATTAAAAATGTAGGAGAAATAAAACAAGAAATAAGAATTATCGGTAATGAATAATAAATAAAAAACGAATAGTACAACCTAAATTTTTCTATCTTTGCAAAAACAAGCTTTATTATTGATGAAACTTCATACAGAGCAACTAATAAAGAAATACGGAAAACGCACAGTAGTAAAGGGTGTAAGCGTTGAGGTTAAGCAAGGCGAGATAGTTGGTTTGCTTGGGCCTAACGGTGCTGGCAAAACTACAACTTTTTACATGATAGTTGGTCTAATAAAGCCAAATCAAGGTCGTATTTTTCTTGATGATATTGACATAACACGAGAGCCTATTTATAAAAGAGCCCGTAAAGGCATTGGGTATCTTGCTCAAGAAGAATCGATTTTTCAAAAAATGTCGGTGCAAGATAACATTAAGGCCATTTTGGAAATGACCAATCTCAGCCGTAAAGAACAACTACGTAAAACCGCTCAACTTCTCGACGAGTTTGGGCTTTCACATATTCGTAAAAGCAAAGGCTATCAACTCTCAGGAGGAGAACGTCGTCGTACCGAAATTGCGAGAGCATTAGCAATTGACCCTAAATTTATATTATTAGATGAACCTTTCGCAGGAGTTGACCCAATTGCCGTTGAGGATATCCAAAAAATTGTAATGCACCTAAAAGAAAGAAATATCGGAGTACTAATTACCGACCACAATGTTCACGAAACACTTTCGATTACCGATAGAGCTTATCTTCTATTTGAGGGTGATATTTTAAAAAGCGGTTCTGCCGAAGAACTTAGCGAAGATGAGCAAGTGCGAAAATTATATCTTGGTGAAAACTTTGAGTTAAGAAGATAATTTTTCTCAAATGTGTTATTAAACTGTCTTTTTATTAACTATCTCTATCGAAAAAAAATTAAATTTGCAATACTTGTAATTATTGGTAGCTTTTGTTGATATATTTCAACAAGTTCAGCCAATTTTTTAATTAAATATAATAATGAAAGAAGTATTTAAGCCAAAATTGTTTACCGTTTTAAAGAACGGATATTCAAAACAG
>JAQVPT010000310.1 GCA_028701945.1 Bacteroidales bacterium | reverse complement strand
TAGTAAGTATTATCGAGTGCGTGATTATATTTAATACGATAGAAAAATGAAATTTCATCGGTTTTATTAAAACTATAATTAAGCCCAATTTCATTGACAATACTACCAAGTTCAGTAATATTTTCGTTAAAACGTTCGCAGTTTGCGTACTCAATAGAAAACGATTGATTAAAGCGTTTTTCGATACAAATGTCTATCCATAAGCCAGCATCATTTACTTGTGCGTTAATAACGGGCGATAATGCTAGTAGCAGAACAATAATGAGTGTTCTAATCATGATAATAAATTTGAATTCTTGCAGAGTCTCTTAAAAAATTTATTCTAGTTACACTTACGTCATAAACATCTAAACCTGTACGTTTTCGCAGGTCTTCGATAAGTTTTTCTTTGTTTTCAGGTTTAGTTAGTTCGGTATTGTCATAATCTATTCTTTTAACATTATAAGGCTTAAAAAACAATTGGCTATCTAAAACAAAAGTGAAGATAACAATAATTGCGTTGATTATGATGGTTTCATAGATTTCAAGGTGAATTGCATTTAACAAACCTAATGCAATAAAAATAAATAAGTAAGTCATATCTTTCATCGAAATTCCTGCGGTACGATATCTTAACATTGAAAACACCGCAAAAAGTCCAAATGCAGCTCCCATGCTAATCTTTACCTCATTAAGTACATAAGTAAGAAGGAAAATAATGATATTAAAAAGTAGAAATGTAAAAATATACCCTTGACGTTTGTTATTTGGATAATATATTAAGAAGACAATTATTAAGACTGTAATTAAATTGATAGCCAAATTAAGAAAGAAATAACCACTGATATCAACCTCTTCTTTTTTCTTTACTGTTTTAGGTTTATCAATATCATTCTTAATTTTAATTTTAGCATCTTTATTAACAATTATCTGTACTGGTAATGTATCATAAATTGTTTCTTCAAATTTACTAAACTCTTCTTTAAGTTCATCAGGTTCTTGTGCGTTGCCAGTATTCACAGGCGACAATAATCCAAGTAGGAAAAACCCCAATAATAGTATTTTAAATATTTTCATTGCAAAGTTTATTAATTAATCTAAATTTTTCATTCATATTATTCGTCTTTACAGGATATAAAGAGGCAATACCAAGACAATATTTACTTAGCCCTGACTGATATATAAAGTTATCACTCAAGATTTTACGTGCCTTAGATTTTGCTGTTTTATTCTGTTTTAGTTCTAAGATGATTAGTTTAGGATATTTTATTTCATTTTCATCATTTCTGTAACTTAAGCCCGTATCAATCGTAAGTCTCTCAGTAAAAGTCTTATTAACTAAACTTATACGTTCAAATTCCACCCATAATTTATCATCAAATCCTAATAACTCTTTTTTTAACACCGAATGTGCAAAATCAATACGCTGCGGACATAATTCAAAGTTTCTATCTTCTATTTTTATTCTTGTTTTGATGGTTTTTTTATGATTATTTTTTTGCTTTACCTCGAAATAATATTTATCCGTTTCAACATACTGCCGTGTTCGCAATTTAAACCTATTATCTCGGCCGAATTGATGAGTATAATAACATATAAAATCATCCGAGTCATAGTACATTGTTTTATAAGCTAACAAGTGTTTTTGCGATATTTCAAGCACGCAATAATCTTTCTGCAACTCGTTTAATATTTCTGGCAACTTATTTATGTGAAAAGGAAATTTGCTATCCATTCTATTCATAAGTTTAACAGCTCCCATATCCTCAAGAGACACTGCATCAAACGATTTTAATATTTGATTTATTTTTTCCAATTAGCGTGTTTCGTAGGTATATTTCTTTTCCCATTTTACCTCGCCATTGGGACGATATTCGACACCAGTTTCTTTTAATCCGTTGTTATCGTAAGTATATACTTGTTTTTCAATTTCTTTACCATCTTCATCTGTTGTTATAATCTCAATTTCATTATCAAAAGCATCATATTTAAAGGTTCTTTTTACAGTTTTTGCTTTCTTTTTATCATATTCAAGCTCTTCGCTTACATTACCAAAAGAATCGTATTTGTATGCTCTTTTTCGTAGCACAAGACCACTCATATCATACTTTATTTCAGTAATTGTTTTTCCATCTTTATTAAATTCTTCATACGTATCAACATAAGTTATTATCAATGTATCGATGGTAATTGTTTTAGTAATTGTCTGTGAGGTAATCTTGTTGTTTCTTACCTTTTTTGCACTCTGGCCAAAACAAAATAAAGGTAAAATCACTACTAGTAATAAAGCAATTTTTTTCATATTATTATTTAATTAAATATTATTATTTGTGGAACTAAAAACACAGCTTTTGACTGAGTTATCTCAACATGTTCAATTATAGCAATCTCACCGTTTACAGTCTGCATTGCAGAATCTTTTGAATAAACAAATATTGTATATTTTCCGGGACGCAAATAATTAAATTTATAATTACCGAGATAATCAGTTTTTGTTTTATCATCATATCCTATATTATCGCCATATACAATAAAAACATCCTCATCCATTGCAGCATACTCACCGTGCAATAACGTAAATGTACTATTGTAATCTTTAACCCATACCGAACCAACAATTGTTACATTTCCGCCCTCACCAGGATTCTTTTCGCAGGACGAGAAAATTACTATTAGAGACAATATCAGTAATATGTTTTTTACAAGTTTATTCATAATCAATCATTTATTGCCACAAATTTAAAATAATAATCTATATCATTAAAATAATAATAAAAACATATTTCCTCTGAATGCCTAAAAGTATCTTTTTTTATTAAACTTATCAAACATTATAGGCATGGCGATAATACTAATTTGGCATAAAATTGGCATAAAACACAAAAGTACGTTGCAAATAGTAGAATCACAGGGCAAACGCATACTTTTTCAAACACTACTATTGGAGAAAATTGTATATGTCCCTTCGACACTTCGGCGTTGCTCAGTGCTGGCAAGCTCAGGGCATCGCCTCTGGACAAATTGTTTAGAGTGCGATCGTTTTTTACTGATGTTAAAGCCATAACGGGCTATAATACCAAAATGACACCAAAACACTCGATAGATTATTTATTTATTTTCGTTTTAATTCTCTTGAAATTTTAACCGTAACTGCTGCTATGCTTAAAATTTAAAGATTGTAAAAAAACATTGTAAATTTATTTCGGTCGTTTTAATATCAAATTGGTCTAATATATTTGCCCTCTTGGGCATAAACAATTATAAATATTTTTTCTATTTGCATTAAAATTAAAATATGCGTTTGCCCTAAGTAGAATCATTTTACTATTTTTGTATTTTTATAACTAATAATATGATTGACATTGACAATAAAATAGTTCATCGAGACATTATTGAGAAAAATTTCATCTGCGATTTGTGCAAGTGTAAAGGTGGATGTTGCGTAGATGGCATTTCTGGTGCTCCTTTAGAAGAACAAGAAGTAGAGGTTATTAAGCAATTATTACCCAAGATATATGAGCGTCTTACCTCAGCAGGAAAATCGGTAGTTGATGTAGAAGGTGTTTGGA
>JAQVPT010000309.1 GCA_028701945.1 Bacteroidales bacterium | reverse complement strand
GAAGCGTATCTTCTCTTTCCGATTCTACTTTTGCAGATCAGGAACATTACATTTCGAGTTTCTTAGAATCCGGCTACCACCGCACTCCATCAGAAATCGCTAAGCGTAAGACAATAAAAGAGTTTGTGTCGGGCGGAAACTTTAGTTGGAGAGGGGAGTATCTTCGTATTGGGGCAACAGGCGTTTATTATAGTTTCTCCGATTCTTTAAAACCAAACGATCAGGCATATAGGTATTTTGATTTTAGTGGATACTCTAATGCTAATTTTGGAGTTGATTATATGTTGACAATCCCTAAAGTTAATTTGTTTGGCGAAACATCAATAAGTCCTAATATGGGATATGCAACTGTTAACGGTGCTGTTATTGATTTTGTGCCTGAATTTAAAATGTCAATGATATACAGATATTATAGTCCTGATTATCAGGCACTTTATGCACAGCCGTTTTCCGAAGGGAATAAACCTTATAACGAATCGGGTTTGTTTATTGGTTTTGAAGTTTATCCTCGAAAATATTGGAAAATTGAAGCATATTTTGATACCTGGAAATACCCGTGGTTAAGGTATGGGGTAGGGGGACCATCGACAGGAAATGAGTATCTAATGCAAGTGTCCCATTATCCAAACCGAAAACTCGATATGTATTTTAGGTTAAAGTATGAGACAAAGCAAAAAAATAATACAGATATAGAATCTGGAATAAGACCTTTAGATTCTTATGTGTCTGCAAAATATAGATATCAAATTAATTATTCACCAAGTGATATTATTAAACTTAAAAATAGAATCGAGATCGCTTCTTATAAGTTTAATGGTGAGCCTGAGTGGGGATATATGATATATCAAGATGTACAGGTTAAACCTGAGAAAAGCCCATTCGTTTTTACAGGACGAATAGCAATTTTTGAAACCGACACATGGAATACCAGAATATATGCTTATGAACCAGATGTTTTATATGCGTTTTCTGTACCTGCATATTATAGTAAAGGAACTAGACTTGCTTTGATTATAAAATATTCTGTTTTTGATAACCTCGATTTTTGGGTTAAAATTGCTAATACTTTCTATAATGATAAAGATGGCCTTGGAACTGGACTTGATGCAGTTGATGGGAAAAATCGTACTGATATTAAATTGCAGTTTCGCTTTAAATTTTAATCATGATTATTAACACTTCTGAAGAACATATTGATTTTCTTAACACTAATTTACTTATCCCAATCAGAAAAGTTTTGGATACTCATGATTCCGTATTCGGTTTTATGTTGATGGGACAAGCAATAGAAATTTTGGGGTCGTATCTAGATAATAAGCCAATTAGAGCAAAACAACAGTCTGCCTCGCGTTTTTCACTTGCCATTTATAAATTATTCCCATCTAAATATACAGAAATTAATAGAAATAATTTGCTTTACATTCAGTTAAGAGCCTGTTTGACGCATACATTTATCCCTTCGGGTAATGTTTCGCTTAATTTTGGATTGGATGAAAAAGAAAAACACCATTTAGAATTAGAAAATGGTGTTTTATATCTTTATTCAGAAAATCTTTATTCTGATTTAAAAAATGCAGTAGAACGCTTAATTAGAAATATAAAGTCTAATAAAATAAGATTAAAGAAACTCTCTATAGGCGAGATAAATCCTAACCCAAACCGCCAAGTTTAATAATATCTGTACGTTTATTTACGCACATAATTGGAATTTTTTTGTATAATTCGAGATTTTCGGACTTCTTTAAATCTTTTACATAAGATTTGTATTTATCTGTCATAACCAATATTAAGTCGCTTTCTACCTCATTAGCGTAAGTATATATTGAATCAGCAAAGTTTTTAGGAGAATCCAGAACTTTTATTTCATAATCTATCAAATTTTTGTCGAATTGATTTTGAGCAAATAATAAATTGTTCTTTATGACTTTTGCTTTAAATTCGTCGCCAATATTATAAGAAATAACGTATGCTTTGCTTTCAAAAATATTGTTTATGTATCTTACCCATAGGGTTTTAATCCTTGCATACTTATCATAATCAATTGGAATAACAATTCTGTCATACTCACCAAAAATAACCGGGCTTTGAACAAGAATAAAAGGAATTTTTACGAATTTCTTTACTACTTTCATGGCTTTTTTGATGTTTTTTATCCCATGTGTTCCCATTACGCCGATATATGCATCAATTTCAAGTCCATAATTATAAATTTCTTTGAAAAGGTTGCCAGTTCGTACTTCACAAAGTACCTCAACGTTTTTTTCTTTTTTGAAATTTGCAGCAATTTCTTCGAGTTGTTGCTTTGCACTCTCAATTTGAGATTTGTTTTTAGTAATATGGATTAAATGAATTGGACTATGTGCAGCTTTTCCCACCATATACGCATGTTCCATAGCATAGTCTCCAACTTGTGTGAAATCGTGGGGTACCAAGATACTCTTTTTCATATCTATTCTATTTGGTTAGTAATATCATTTCATTGTTTGTTTAAACGTAAGAGTAACCCAAAAGGTTGCCCACTCTTACTAAAATTACGACTAAATTAGCGAAATTCATTTTAATATAATCAGCATCTTGAATTAATTATAAGCATAGTTATTAACTATTTGGATTTTTTCTTTGTTAATCTTTTTTACTCAAAAGTTGTAGATATGTTACGAAATCACGCATTGCGTTAAATTACACCTTGCATTCAGCCGTTGCAAAATGGTAGTCGAACTTCTTCAAAATCCTAAGACATAGGGTAAAGGCTTATTGTTTGACAATTATTAAGCGTTTAAAAGATCCTTTATAATCTCCAATTCGTTCTCCATTTCATCTATAAAATCGTTTAGCTTTTTGGTGTTTGAGAAGTCAATTACTTCTATTTCAATTGCCATAACGTGCATTAACTCAAAACAAACCGATTTACTCATAGTTGCAATCGCTTGTGCGTTTTTTGAGAAAGCGTCAATGTTATTTGCATTGACTGATTTTCTCAATTTGCGTAGGAAACCATAAATCTCTTTGAAATAATTGTCTATTAGTAAGCTGATATTAGCTTCGTTATGACCTAACAAATCAAATAATATTGATTTATTAAAGTGTTTTAAATTCATATTTCGATACATAAAATTTCATTTATTCAATAAAAAAATCAAATTAATAATCTCTTATATATACGCTTTTTTAAAAACAATGTTTTCTTTTTTTGTAATATTTTTTTGTTATTAAATTTTACTGGTTTTGTGATTTTTTAGTTTTTTTTTAACGTAAATAAAATTAACGTTTTTTATTTTCTAAGCAACAATGCCTAACTCTGATTTGACAAGTCTTACAGCATTGTCAATCATTGAATATGCTTGTTCGGTTTTTGATGGGTTGTTTACAATTGCCATCAAGTCGTTTTTGTATGTTTTTGATAATAAGGGTTTTACAAAATGGAAATAATTAAATAAGGAGTAATACAACCAAACATAGCCTTCTTCTGTAAGTCTGTAGTATTGAGTGTTTTTCATCTTTTTTATCGCTCCATGTTCTCTTCATTTTCTCAGTTCATAAGCAATTTTTGCGGTTTTTGTATTGTCTTTTAATTTT
>JAQVPT010000058.1 GCA_028701945.1 Bacteroidales bacterium | reverse complement strand
AGGTGTCCAAAACTCGTCCATGCATTTGTAGAACATGCAACTTGCTTTGTTTTAGTTTATTAGAGAGGCGTGATAGCTCCCCTTAGCTCCACTGAAATAGAAAGCAAAAAGACACAAATGCCTGATTTCCAGCGAAGTCAGGCATTCTGTTTTTAGAAATTTCTGCAAAAAACAGCAAAATTCAGCCTTTTTAGTTGTCCAAAAGTAGTCCATATGTTTTAGCGGTCATGCTGTGGTCATGCCAATCTAATAATCAGATAGCGGAGTTTTTAAGAAAATAAAACCTTTGAAAGAGACTTTTTGGAAAACCTTAAAGTGTACCAGTGTATCTTTAAAGAAAAACAGATATGAAATACAAAGTATTCACGAATACCATAAAAAAAGATAGTTTTGTGAGTAAAAAGCAAACACTCATTACAACAAAAGAAATGTGTCGGCAAAATATTATTGCAGTTAAAGTTGAAGATTCAACACGGAAATTTAAGTTCACTCTGGGAGAGATTAAAACAAAACCGATCCGAAGGACCAGATACTTGAAAATTTGTTGGATGTGAAAGAAAAGTATGAGTATTTGTAGAAAATGGAAAACTAAATAATAGGACAGAGTTCAAATTATACTCCCCTTACATTTATTACATGTTCCAACTACTTCATAGTCAATTAGTTTTTCATTTTTGCAATGACTTGAGCGTCAAAACGGGTCGTGTAAAAACAAATAATTTTACTACATTTATGTTTGAATGTTCCGGTGTAATCCTTCTGATAATTGGAAATGGATATGTTCTGCATAAGCTATATATTACACATCACCACCACTCTCTGATAAGGTATTCTCTAGGTTTTTTTTATAATTGGATAAATTTACTCCAATTATTATTTTATACTTTATGTCTTTTTATAATATTCTTTTTTTTCGTAAAATTTACATTCAAAATCGTTTTCATTTGGAAAGCCATTTATTATCATAAAAGTTTTCCCGCTTTCATCTTTATTATATTCTATTCAATATTCAAAAATACCAAATTAGCAAGCGTGATTATTTCTTTTTAAATCTTCGTTCAGTTATGAAACAGTTTTCTCTTTCGGTTGAGCTTTCATCAGATACCCATAACTCTTCATCTGTAAGCCTTAGTATTGTCATTTCTTGGGAATCAATTATGCTCAACTGATAATCTTCTTCAATATCAATTATAATAGTAGTCTTAATGTCGTTAAACTTCCAATTCCCATTTATTATATTTACCGAAGAACGTTCTGTTTTTGTGCTTTTGATAACTAGGCTACCATTTTCAACAAAAGTATAATTAGTGTTCTTTTCTTTTTCTAGTAAAATTGCATCTGTTTTATCGTTAATAATAACATCTGTAAGTTCCCATTCACCTGAAAGTCTTGTTTTAGCAGATTTGAATGAAATTACTGGTCCGTGTTCGTAATATGTACAGGCTGAAAAAATGAAAATTAAGCTTAAAATTGCTAATACTTTAAATTTCATATCTATTGTTTTTTACAAATATACAAAAATTTTTAAATATCAAATATTTATTTTGTTGCTATATGTACCTAAAAAATGTCCATCCCCTAACTTGCGGATGGACAACTTTTTTATATAGTTTGTTCTTTTTATAGTTTACTCATCTTCGTTACTTTCTTCGTATTCTTTGAGTAGTTGCTCTTGAACTTCAGCAGGTACTTGCTGGTATTCAAAGAATGCCATCTCGAACATTGCTCTACCTGCGGTATTTGAACGTAAGGCAGTTGCGTAGCTTGCCATTTCTGCTAAAGGCACTTTTGCAATAATTTTTTCAAACCCTTTTTCGCTACTCATTCCTTGTACAATAGCTCTACGGCCTTGTAAGTCGCTCATAACATCTCCCATTCTATCTCCAGGAACAAGTACCTCGAGGTCATATATTGGTTCCATTATTTTAGGACCAGCATTTTTAAATGCAGTACTAAAGGCATGACGTCCGGCAAGTTTAAAAGATATTTCATTTGAGTCCACAGGGTGCATTTTACCGTCTATAACGCAAACTCTAATATCGCGAGCATAAGAACCTGTAAGCGGTCCTTCGTCCATTTTTTCCATAATACCTTTAAGTATTGCAGGAAGGAATCTTGCATCTATTGATCCTCCGACGATACAATTATAATATACTAATTTTCCGCCCCAGTCAAGTTTGATTTCCTCTTTGCCACGTACAGATATTTTATATTCTTTGCCGTCAATCTTATACATTGTAGGGTCTGGCATATCATCAATATGAGGTTCAATGATTATATGAACTTCCCCAAATTGTCCTGAGCCACCTGATTGTTTTTTGTGGCGATAGTAAGCATAAGCTTTTTTAGTAATAGTTTCACGGTATTGGATTTTAGGTTTTAGAAATTCAATTGGAATTTTAAATTGATTATCCAGATGCCATTTCATAATGTTAAGGTGATGCTCTCCTTGTCCTTGTACGATAAGTTGTTTGAGTTCTTTTGAATAATTTACAAGAATAGTTGGATCTTCATCTTTTATTTTAATGAGAGCTTCGCCAAGTTTTTCGTCATCATTTTCGTTAATCGCTTTTACGACAGTACGGTGTTTCGGATTTGGCCAATTAATTGGTGGAATAGTTGTGTCGTCACCTTGAGTAGTTAGCGTATGACATGTTTTTGTTCCTTTTAGTTTTACAGTGGCTCCAATATCTCCAGCAACTAATTTATCAACCTTTTCTCTGTTTTTACCTGCACATACAAAAAGTGAGGATAATCTTTCTTTAGAGTTAGTTTTTGGGTTATAGAGGTCGATACTTTCTGTAAGAGTTCCTCTTAAAACTTTAAAATAGCAAATTTCACCGATATGTTCTTCGGTAGATGCTTTGAATATAAATAATAGTGGTTTTCCGTTTGGATCACAAATGATCTCATTTCCATCTGTATCTTTTACGTTTGCAAACTTATCGGGAGAAGGTGTTGCATATGCAATAAATTCCATAAGTCTTTTTACTCCAAGGTCGTTTTTAGCATTGATGCAGAAAATCGGAAAAATTCCTCTTTGTGGTAAACCTGCTGCTATACCTTTCATCATTTCTTCTTCAGTGAGTGTGTCGTTTTCGAAAAATAATTCCATTAAGGATTCATCCGCTTCGGCAGCTTTTTCGATTAACTCTGTTTTATATTCTTCGGCTTTGTCGGCATGTTCTGTAGGAATATCGGAAATCGAAATTTCCTCGCCTTTTATTGTGTACATCTTATTTGAGATGACATCAATAATAGATGTGAGTTCAACTCCTGCATCAACAGGAAATTGTGCTACAACTGCATTTCCGCCAAATGATTCTTTTATCATTTCAACCGATTTCTCGAAATTTGTTTTTTCGTGGTCAAGGTGGTTGATAGCAATAATCATTGGTTTCCCAGCTTTATCTATATATCGGTTGTGAATATCTGTTCCAACTTCAACGCCATTCTGTGCATTTATTAGCATTAAAGCTAAATCTGCTGGGAAAAGTGATGATACCAGGCTTCCAACAAAATCATCCATCCCAGGATTATCCAAAACATTAATTTTTGTATTTCCAATTTGGGTATATAATACTGTTGAAAAAAATGAATTCTCGTTTTCTTGCTCTACTGGGCGGTAATCAGAAACAGTGGTTTTACTTGAAATATCACCTTTTCTTTTTATTATACCACCTATTTGTAACATGCTTTCCGCAAGGGTCGTTTTTCCGGAACCTGAATTGCCTACGAGGGCGATGTTCCTAATCTGGTCGGTTTGATAAGTCTTCATATAACAATCCTAAAATTTAATTTATTTTATTTAATATCAATTCATTACTTATTTCAATAGGCTGACAAAAATAATAAAAAATATATAAGAACAAACTATACCTTATTAATTATTGGTAAATATTTTGATATTTGATTTTGATAATTATTAAAATATGTCTTTTTGTGATGTGTGTTTACTTTTCTGAATGAAAATGAACATCTGTTTGTGGGAATGGAATTGAGATGTTATTTTCTCTAAATAGTTTGTCAATCTCGAATCGTAAATCACTCTTAATTCTTTCTATCCTAAAATTATCTTCTGAGTAAAACATTAGTCTAAAATCGAGAGAGGATTCCCCAAAGTTGACGAAATGAACTGTTGGTGGAGCGGTTTTTAAAGAGATTAGTTCGTGGCTTTTAGCGGCTTGTATCAATAATTTCTCTACTAATCTTACATCACTTCCATAAGCCACTCCAATAACAATATTAAAACGGCTCATTGCGCTGTTATGCGTCCAGTTAGTGATGTTCTCTTTTGTAAATTTGCTGTTTGGAATAATAACTTCCACATCGTCTCTGGTAATAACTATTGATGTTCTAATGTTTATTTTTGCGACTTTTCCGACAAGCTCATCTTTTATTTCAACTACATCACCGATTTTTATAGATCTGTCGAACAGTATAATGAAACCTGAAATGAGGTCGTTAAAAATGTGTTGTATCCCTAGTCCTAATCCAACCAATAATGCAGATAAACTGGCAATTACAATAGTTATATTGAAGCCTAATGAATCGAAAAATAAAGCTATTGCTATTACATATATAAAGTATTTAATAATAAGGTATATGCTTCGTGATCGGCCTCTTTCCATTTGCGAAGTTGCAGGTTTTCGATTTACATAAGCTTCGATAACGTGTATCAAAACTCTTGTTCCCGCTAGTATTAAGTAAAATACAAAAATATGGTAATAATATATTTTTACTTTTGGTGTGGAAATTATTGTGTTGTTTAAAAATGCTTTAAAATTAATTCCGAGTGATAGCAAACAGGCATATATGCTAAAAAAAGCAAAAATAATGTAAATGAAATTTAGAATTTTTTTAGAATTTTTTATTCCAAATAGGTTTATTATTCTTTTTCGGCGAAGCAACATTCTTAAAAAGAAAATAATTATAATGCCAGCAAAAAGCGACACAGCTGCTAATATGAGTTGATTAACAGTTAATGTGTATTTTGCAGTTTCGATTAAGACCATATAATAATTGTTTGAAGTGTAAAAATAATAAAAATGATTTGTAAATTAGAAATTCTCAAATGTTTTTATTCTATTTTTTTTGTTGATTTTGGAATAGCCTAAAATTTTAGTGAAAACTGCACCTGTTTACAACTTATTATTAATTTATTTGCATTTTAGAATCTTTTATTTTAATTTAGTCTAAAATTATTTTAATATTATGGATGTTAAAGAATATAATTTTCCAGTAAGGAATATTTTGACTGAATACCTTGAGCGTAGAGGGTTTCGAAAGACTCCCGAGCGTTTTGCAATCTTAGATGAGATATACACTCGCAACGGACATTTTGATATTGAAAGTTTGTATATTTCAATGAAAAATAAAAATTATCGTGTAAGCCGTGCAACATTATATAATAATATAGATATTTTGCTTGATGCAGGCTTAGTTACAAAACATCAGTTTGGTAAAAATATGAGCTCGTATGAAAAAGCTTATGCTTGTATTCAACACGACCACATGATTTGTTCTAACTGTGGTAAAGTTATTGAGTTTTGTGATCCCAGAATTTCGGAAATTGAAAAAACAGTTTCGAAGTCTAATGATTTTGAGATTACTCATCATTCACTATATTTTCATGGTTTGTGCGGTGAGTGTAAAGCAAAAAACGGGAAATAGGTTTTTCAAAGACTAATTATGGTACTCCACATAGTCGAAAACCGATGAAAATTATTTTGTCTTGTGTGATTTGTTTTATCGTTTCTCGATTTTAGCGACACCTATGTAATCTCCCGAAATAATTCGTACAACATATATTGCTGGAGGTAAGTGTTTTAAATCTATACTAACAGATAATTCGCCTTTGGTAGCATTAACTTTTTCTTGATAAATAAGTGAGCCCAACATATTATAAATATTAATTGTCGCTTTGTCTAAAGGTAGTTCGTTTGCCGAAATATTTATGTTTTGTTTAAATGGGTTTGGGAAAATAGTAAAAGCAGGTGATGGATTTGAATTTTCTTTACAAAATGTTGATATTATTTGGCTGTATGAACAATCATTATTAAAATCAACTTGTTTAATTCTATAATAATTTGTTTCATTTTTTATAAATACATTATCGTTAAAATTATAAGAAAGCATCTCATTACTGTTTCCAGCTCCTTTTACAAAAGCGATTTGTTTGAAACTTGTGGCATCTTCGGAGCGTTCGATTACAAAGCCATTATTATTAGTCTCGCTGGCAGTTGACCAGTTTAATTCAATTGTATTACCGAAACACTCGGCAGTCATACTAACTAACTCAATGGGAAGTGGATTTTCGTTATTTTTAGAGCCATAAGTAATAAATGTTTGACTTGGCGTACCCAAAGACACAGGTACAGAGTTTGTAATAGCCCCAGAATTATGATTATGGCTTGTTGTGCCAACTGGTCCTGCATCAATCCATTTTGAGCCGTTCCAGTAAACTACGCTTAAATCTTCAGAGACAAAATTGCTTATAGTTCCATCGCAAAAACTATGTACACAGACTTCGCTTGATGTGTGTCCATTATTGTTCCAATGTAGAGTGAGGTTTGTTGTAACATCTTCTGTGGAACTCACTCGATAATGTTCTCTGTCGCTAACATGGTGTAATGATTCATCCATATTTCCTCCGTGTTCCCACCAATCTGGCATACCTACATTATCGAAAAGATATTCTACATTTACTGATGTTGATGCCGAAGGTGATAATGTTATCGGAGACCAAACTACATATGGTGCAAGACCATTCCCATCTAAATCTCTAGAGTTCACATCGCCGCAAGGGAAAGTAAATGGAGTAGATATGCTTTTTTCCATTTTTCCATTTACGAAACTGGTGGAAGACCCTATGCCCGTCGTTGCTGTAGATCCAAAAAACAATGTATTGCCATTTGTATTTATGACTCCGTTAGATAGTATGAGTTGAGTTTTAATCTCCATGTCTTCACTAAGTAGAATCTCATTATTATCTGATGTTGAATTATTAATAGTAAGTTTGTTAAAAGCACTGCCACCACTTCTGACTATTTGTTGAGATGAGCCAGTAAAACTAACACTGCCGTTTGTTCCTTGATCAAATGTTGCAGGTGATACATTTATCCAGTCTCCAGGTACTTCTATGCTGGTATTGTAATAGAAACGAGCGTTTGTGCCTGTGTTATATAAATTTGTGAACTTTACGGTTGTTCCATTATCAATGTTGATTTTTGCCCCATTATTGGAGATTGTTTGACTATTCCCAATAATACTAAGTGCTATGGAAACTGCAAAAAGTAGTGTCTTTTTCATATTTAATGGCTCTCGTTAGTAGGTACAAATATAATTATATTTATACTTAAATGCAAATGTTTTTTTATGATTCGCCTATTGTCATTCTATCAAACACTATATTATTTGCTAATCTTTCACTTTTATTAGTTTGTGATCAATATATGCTCGCATACCAAAACCACAGGCTAATCCATCATTTGCCACTGCATAAACGCTTTTCCCATCAAACTTGAATGTAATTTCACATGCTTCGTCACCATATAGGCTTTCACTATAAATATAAACATCATCTTTCTTTACAGCAACTCCTTCAGCGGTTGCAAAATGGTATGTTGGGCCACATATTAGTTCGATTTCGAATTTTAAACTACCGTCAACTTGTTCTTCAAATTTTGCAGAACCTCCGCCATATCCTAATTCATATGATTGCTTTTCTTCAGTAGTCCAATAATCATTTATATAATAATAATCTACTTCATACTTACCTGAAATTTCATCAGAGCACTCTGCGTTATAATCGTCTAAGTTTTTTGCAATTAAATGTTTGTTGTTTCCCTCTTGAATAAATAGATCTGCTTTTAAAGTTTTTGTGTCGTTATACCACCATCCTGTAATTTTATCTTCTATAACCTCAAGTAAGAAAGTTCCTGTTTGTTTGTCGTTGTAAAACTCTTCGATATAAAGAACATTACCGTAGTTTTGTCCTTTAATATCTAAAAAATTTGTTTGACTTAGGTACCGATATTTACCTGTAAATTCGCCAGTTTCAAAATCTGAGGAATCTATAAACATTTCTATTTTGTATCCTCCGACATTTCCAATTAATTTGAGACTATCAGCATAGGACAGAGTGCTTATCAAAATACTGAACAATAAAATAAAAAATATTTTTTTCATAGTTTTAATAATTTATATCGTTTTTATAAGAATAATCATGATATTATAAAATAATTATTGCTAATCCCTCACTTTAATAAGTTTATGGTCAAGAAAAACCTCTTCTTTAAAGTTACACGAATTATCATTCTCTGCTTTAATAAAGACATACTTTCTTTTAAACTTAAACGTTATCTCGCATTGCTTGTCATCATCATTTTCTGCCTTATAAATATAAGTATTTCCAATTTTTGTAGCGACACCGTTTATAAACGCTCGTTGGTAGGTCATGCCACATATTACTTCTAGCTCAAATCCGATTTCGTTTTCGCCAATGTTTTCTACATATAGTATCCCTCCGTTAAAGCCAATTTTATAATCAGGATTTTCGGCAGTTACATAATAATTATTCAAAAAATAATAATTAAATTTATAGATGCCAGAGACACTATTATTTGTGTTTAAGGAATATTCACGTAAACTTTTTAAGACGAAGAACGTTCTTCTATTATCGACAATTTCAAGTTGGACAGGCAGGCTTTTTTCTTCAAACACCCAATATCCAGTTATGTAATCACTAATTTTTTCAAGGTAAAATTTCCCAGATAAATTATTAGAATAAAATTCTTCCATGTAAATTAAGGTACCGTAATTTACTCCTTTTATTTGGAAAGTTATATGTTTATCGTAATCGTTTAGATAAAAATAACCACCTTTAAATTCCCCAGTAGTATAGTCTGGGTTTGTGATATTCATGTTTATCTCGTTTCCTCCAATATTTCCAATTAGGTTTATTGCTTGAGAATTATTTGCAAGACCCGTGAACAAGTTAATAAGAATAACTAAAAATATTTTATTGAAAGCAGTCCTCATACCTAATTGTTTAGTCCTTAACTTTAAGTTTTGATTTTGGTCCAACACGAATAGGGGCATTTAGCATCATATTCATTTTTATAGGATTTCCTTCAGCTTGAGCAGGTTTAAATTTCATCGATAGTAAGATGTGAGTAAATTCCTCATCTATATCGTATCCTAAGCCCGAAATTATAGAAACACCACTAATTGTTGAGTCTGGTTCTACATCAAAACTTACTGTAATGTCACCATCTATTCCAGCGTCAATTGCTTCTTGTGTATATTCCATTTGATCCCATAAGTCTGTAATAAATTTATTGATACCTCCCGGATAATCGGCATCACGGTTATATTCGACATCCATATTTTGGGGGTCAGAATAGTCTTGAGCAAAACTGGTAAATACAGTTGTCAAAACGCATAATAATATTAATGTTTTTTTCATAAAGAAATAATTTTAAATAAAATACGTATTCTGTTGTTTCAATTATGAGTGTGTTGTATAAATGTAATATTCATTTTTTACTGCACTTTTTTTGCTTGTAATCACTGTAACCGATAAAACTTAATTATAATGTATAAAAGTACATGTTTTTTTTGAGATAGCGTTTGCGAACAGATAATTAATTTAATTGATTTTGAAAATATTTCAAACTCATCTGAATTTTAACAATTAGACTATTATGTATGTGATTTTATTTTTATCCGACAATAAAAGTAAATATGACTGCGGATTTCAGAACTATTATTATGACAGATTACACTCCCGGCTTGTATATTATCGAAATATCGGATTGTTATGGAAATAAAAATTCAGTAAAAATTACAAAAACAAAGTAAAAAAAATAAAGGTGAATCAAATAGGTTCGCTTTTTTACCTTAACTTAGCAAAATGAAAAAACAAGTTCTGATAATATTATTTTTAGTCGTTCAATCGATACTGTTATCTCAAAATGTATTTAACAGGATTATTGAGGATACTATTGCTCATATAACAAGTTCTGTTTTGGCCAGCGACACAGGTTACATTCTATTAACAGGAACGGGAAATGAACATGGTAACCGAAGTTTTGCTATTTCATCAATTGATTTAAATGGAGACAGACAATGGAAGAAAATATACGGAGATAATCAGGATCAATATTGGGAAGGATATGCTAATAGTATAAAGAAAGACGGGTTAATGTCGCAGTCATCAGGAGTTGTACGCAACGTTTCAGCTAATGAATGGGCTATTTTTATTTTTACTTATGATAGTATTTTCAATATAGTAGACTCTGCTATCCTTGAAAGAGACATCATTTCTAAACGTTGTTTTAATCAGATAAAATCGTCAGATAATTGTTATTATCTTTCAGGTGCAATAGTATGTTCTGACACTGAAACGCTTTATTTATTATTATTAAAACTTAATCTGGAATTAGAAATTATTTGGCGAAAAACTTATACCCTTGCCAATATAAGTGAGGCAGGTGATCAAATTTTAGAAACAAAAGACAGTAATATTTTAATTGGAGGAACAACTTTTACTAATTCTACTAATCAGGACTGGTATATATTAAAAACTGATACAGCTGGAAACATTATTTGGGAACATAATTACGGGCACAACGTAAATAGTGACGGAATTGTAAAAGGTCTTATCGAAACTCAAGACTCCTGTTATCTTGCCTGTGGCGGATATCCTGCGGCACACTACGGCCAACCTGCCAGCGGAGAAACCCTTTACGATGGTTGTTTGCGAAAAATTACAAAAGATGGAGATTTGATGTGGACTAAATATTTTCGTACATTTTCAAAATACACAACAGCAGAACAACCTATCACAATGTTAAATACTATCAATAGTATGTTTGAAGATAGCTTAGGGAATATTTATATGGTAGGAACCACATATTCATCAAAGCCATTTTACAGAGGCTACCTTACAAAGCTGAACAATAAGGGAGATATAATATTTCATAGGCAATACTATGCAATAGACCAGTTTAGTAACCAACAATACTTAACAGTTTTACAACCTACAAGTGATGGTGGTGTTGTTTTAGCTGGTTACGGCAATGCTTATGACTGGTATGGTTACGACCCGCCCCAGCAGGCCTGGCTTGTAAAAACCGACAGTTTAGGTTTGGATGGTTTAAGTAATATAGAATTACCCGAATTAAATATCGATATTGAATTCCCCGAAACAATCTGCATGAGCGACACAATTAGCGTTTATGCTTACATAGCAGGTAAATCTGCTCCATATACAATAGAAACAAGCATTGGTCAGATAATAGACAGCATTTATTATCCACCAACATTTGTTCCTGTAGAAATTGGTCTTACACATGTTAATCTTGATTTTTGGGGAACAACTTATTTTCAGCAAACTATTACCGAAGCTACACTTACAAATCATGCATGGGGTCAATGCATTGCAAAACCAGTTGAGTTTTACACACCAATTACATCAGGTTTACAAGAAGTATTCATTACTGTAACCGATGCTTACGGCGAAAGCAAAACAATAACAAAAGAAGTTAATGTTATCGATTGCGAAACAGAAAACATCACAGAAAATGCAAATTCAGGATTTAAGATTTATCCAAATCCGGCAAAAGATAGAGTATTTGTAAATATTCCAGAGATGGTGACTTCGGCTCCGCTCAGTCACCAGATCTGTCACCAGATTAGTATGGTCGAAATTATAAATGCTGCTGGACAGGTTGTTTTGACTAAAAATATAAGCACACAAGAAACCGAAATTAACATAAAAGAACTGGTTGCAGGAAGTTATGTTGTGAGGGTTTATTGTGGAAATAAGATTGAGAATTTGAGGTTTGAGAAAATTTAATAGTTGTGTTGCCATGAAATCAAATAGAAATTTACATTTAAACCGGTCAAATAGAAAAGTCAGCCATGATTATTCATTACCAGGAGTGTATTTTATTACGTCAGACATACAGGATTCTGAAAAAATTCTAGGAAAAATAGAAAATGCCAGAATTGTTTTAACAGAATATGGCGAAATTGTGAAAAACGAATTAATCAAATTGCCAGAATATCATAAACGAATTATTTTGGACGAATGGGTTATTATGCCAAATCATATTCATTTTATAATTATTTTGCGGGATTATGATTTTGATAATGGGATTTCGATAAATGGTGCAAATGTAGGTCAAATTCATGAATTTGACCTACATTGCACCCCCGAACAATACCGCATATATCGCCGTAATATGATTATTCCCAAAATAATGGGGAAATTCAAAATGTTAACATCAAAACAAATAAATATTGCCAGAAATACACCTGGCAATAAAAATTGGCAAAATGATTATTACGATTCGATTATAAAAATTGATGATGATTATTCAAGGGTAAAACAATATATTATTGATAATCCGAAAAATTGGGTTTCATGATAATTGCACCCCAAAACAATATCGTTTATATTGGCTTAATGTGTTGATAACCAAAATAATTCTAAATTTAAAGCAATTCACTTAGCTCCAGCCATCTGTGTTCTTTGTTTTCAATTTCTGTCATAAGTTGTGACAATTCTTTTGATTTTATTATGAGGTTTTCGCTATCTAAACTGCCAGAGTTTAGCTCGTTTTCAAGATTTGTACGTTTCTTTTCTAATTTTGGGAGTTCTTCTTCTAATTGTTCAAACTCGAATTTTTCGTTAAAACTGATTTTCTTTGGTCTTTCTGTGTCCGTTTTTTGTTTTGAGCTTGCAGGTTTTTCTACTTTTGCTTTGGGTTTAGCTTGTTCGACTTCGGATTGAAATAAGTCAGAGTTGCGATACTGAGTATAGTTTCCTGGAAAATCTTTGATTTCGCCCTTACCGTCAAATACAAAAACGTGATCTACAATTTTATCCATAAAAAACCTATCGTGAGAAACGACAATAACAGTTGCATCGGTTTGCGTAAGATATTCTTCAAGCACTTGCAAAGTCATAATGTCAAGGTCGTTTGTAGGCTCATCCATAAACAAAACATTGGGCTGTTGCATTAAGACTGTGCATAAATATAGTCTGCGTTTTTCGCCACCACTAAGTTTACGGATATAGTTGTATTGCATTTCTGGAGGGAAAAGAAAATACTGTAAAAATCCTGATGCACTAAATGATTTCCCGTTTTTCAGTTTAACTGATTCAGCAATGTTTTTTACGACGTCTATTAGTTTTGCATCTTCATCAAAACTTATTCCATCCTGTTTGTAATATGCGATTTTGACAGTTTCGCCAATATCAATTCTTCCGCTGTCTTGCGAAAGTTCTCCAGCAAGAATATTTAGAAAAGTTGTTTTTCCGCTTCCGTTTTTGCCAACAATTCCGACTTTTTCGCCACGTGCAAATTTATAAGTAAAATCATCTATAAGGCATTTGTCGTCGAAACTCTTTTTTAGGTTATAAATATCAATAACTTTTTTGCCAAGTCTGCCTGTTGAAACACCTAATTCAAGCTTGGTGTCATCAATACGTCTGTTTGCTCTTTCTTTTAAATCATCAAAGCCGTCCATTCTATATTTTGACTTGTGTGTGCGTGCTTTTGGCATTCTTCGCATCCACTCTTGCTCGGTTCTCATTAGATTTTGTGCTCCAGCAATATTTGCTTGTAGATTTTCAATTCTTTCGGCTCGCTTTTCGATAAAATAAGAATAATTACCTTGATATGTAAAAATTTCGCCCTGATCTAATTCGAGAATAACATTACAAACTCTATCGAGAAAATACCGATCGTGAGTTACCATAAAAAGAGTAATATCTGTTGTTGACAAATACTCTTCTAACCATTCAATCATATTTAAGTCGAGGTGGTTTGTTGGCTCATCAAGGATTAGTAAATCTGGATTGCTAATAAGTGTGCCTGCAAGAGCAACTCTCTTTTTTTGACCTCCGCTTAGATGTGCAATTTTTTGGTCGTAATCGAATATCTCTAGTTGTCCGAGTATCTGTTTTACTCTTGCTTCGTAGTCCCAGGCGTTTAATCTGTCCATTAAATCGAGAGCGTTTTGCATCAACTCATTGTCAGCGGTTTTAAGAGAGTCGTTATAGTTTCGGATTGCTTGTATAATTTCGTCTTCCTGAAAAAATACTGCTTGAATAATACTTTTTTTTGGGTCTAGATGGATTTCCTGAGGCAAATATGCAATTTTAAGATCACGTTTAGAGCTTAAAGCTCCTGAATCTGGAGTATCTATGCCACCGAGTATGTTTAATAATGATGTTTTACCTGTTCCATTTTTTGCAACTAAGGCAATTTTTTGATTTTGAGAGATATTAATATTTATCGCATCGAACAAAAGTTTTTCTCCGTATCGTTTACTAATATTTTCTTCTTGCAGATAACTAATCATGTAAAATAAATTTTTGCAAAAATAACATAAAGATTTGATTATTGATGATATA
>JAQVPT010000057.1 GCA_028701945.1 Bacteroidales bacterium | reverse complement strand
CTACTCCCTTTTTGGTAAGCGGTGCTCAAAGCATAAATGTAAGCGTTACGGCATTAGCCCGAAAGGGGAACAATAACTATCATTGCCGAGTTTTTGTAATTAACCAAAACGGAACTTACTACGCACAAAGCAATCATTTTGTATCGGTAATAAATTATTCCGAAAATTTGTACTTAGAAAGAAAATTTACCAACGATCCTACGATAGGATATGTTTATATTCAAAATAATAGAACCGAAGCAGTTTCAGTAAGTATAGGGTACGATATAAACAACCATGTTACCATAAATCCCCAAAATTCTCACAATTTTGCCGGATTAAAAGGCTCGTACCAAAGTATATACATCAATTATTCCAATCCCGAAAACACGGCAGTTTATCAAAAATTGGTATGCAAAATATTCGTTCCAAATATTGATCTAAATACACAGCCAGACCCAAGGGATAAATTATGTTTTACATTATACGGCATTTATGGCAGTGATAATGGCAATTATAATGGCAGTGTAAGGCATATTCAGGTAGAAAATAGGTCTGACATCGATGTAGAGTTGCTTTCAAACTATCACAATACTTCATGTCAAATTATTAATGATATTGAGAATACTACTAATAAATATTTGCCCTTTTATAATAATGTGCCGGTAAGTTTATATGACAATAATATTAAAATAATAGAAATTGCTCCAATGGATATAAACAATCCGAGGAATGCTCATGTTACCGCAACTCCCATCAGCCACAATGGAATCTCCGCTTCTTATCTTATTCAAAATAATTGGCAACCAACCTTAGTGAAATTAAGACTGCCTATTCCAAGTGGTGTTGCCGATGGCGACCCTGCATACACTCCACTGGCTACGGCAATTCTTTCAGTATATCAAAATACAATACTAAGTGTTAATGACCAGTCGGATGTCGGAATGTTTCTGCTCCCATACCTCCCCGAACAATATAATATTCATTTTGATAATGGTCCTCTTAAATGGTATTATATGACAGATAGAGATTATCATAATTTTAGTTTGTTGGTTGGTTATCTTTCGCCCGGGTTTTCGAAATTAGAAATAGAAAACGAAAGTTTTACTCTTGATGCTTCTGCCAGTAGCGTTAAAACCAAAATGCTTACAGATATTCATTGGGCAGCAAGCTCCAATCAGACTTGGCTTACTATGTTTCGGAACAATGGTTTGGGAAACGATACCTTGATATTTAATGCCCAAGCCAATACCAGCAAAGTAAACCGAACAGCAACTGTTACTTTAAATTCGGGCGATAATGTAAAAACAATAACATTTAGCCAACTTGCAGAACCCGGCAATGCGCTTAATTTCGACGGAAGTGACGATTATGTTACTATTCCCGATAACGATGCGAACATTAGCTCGGCAGTTACCATCGAAACTTGGGTTTTATACGCCGAAGATGGAGTCCAGTTTATATGCAGCAAAGATCTTGAGCACCTCGAAATTCACACCAGTACAGGCGGTAATATTCGTTTTATTCCCACAAATCATGTTTATATCGACGCAACAGCAGTATTGCCGGTAAACAGATGGACGCACCTTGCCTGTGTGTATGACCCTGCACAGTTGTTGGCAAAAATTTATATCAATGGCGTTGAAGTACCCGTAGTAAATGGTGGTTCAAATCCATTATCAACTCCACTTGCTGCCAATGCAAGCGAGTTTAGACTTGGTAGGCGTGTTGATGGTATTTATCCTTTCAAAGGAAGCATGGACGAATTCCGAATATGGAATGTAGCACTTACCCAACAACAAATTCAGGATAATTTTGCCCAGCCCATTATCGATTATGCAACGCAAAGCAATTTAGTTTCGTACTACAATTTTAATCAGGGAATTGCTGGTGGCGATAATGCTTTAATTACTGAACTTACCGACCTAAAAGGCAACTTTAACGGCACATTAAACAGTTTTGCCTTAACAGGCAGCACTTCCAATTGGGTGGAGAGTTATGCCATGGTAGTTCCCAAAGCTACCGCAGCAACAAATATTGCTGAAAACAGTTTTACTGCAAACTGGGAAGCCCCAGTTGTTGGTTATTTTGATAATTATCTGATGTATGTATCTACTGATTCAAGTTTTTCAACTCTGTTAGATGGTTATAATCCCAAAATTATAGGCAATGATGTAATTTCGGAATCTATAAGTGGTTTATTGTCAAACACCAATTATTATTACAAATTGCAGGCAAATAAAATTTCCTTAACTGGAGTAGGTGCATTTTCTAATACAATTTTGGCTAAAACTGATTTAATTTTAAATATCTCGGCAAGCGTAAATCCTGCAAACAGCGGAGCAATTAGTGGTGACGGAAATTATTCAATTGGAACAACTGCCGAACTCATTGCAACGCCCGAAACAAACTTCGATTTTGTAAATTGGACGGAAAGCGGAATTGAAGTTTCTATAGATGCAACGTATTCATTTACACTAACTGAAAACCGAATATTGATTGCTAATTTCGTATTGCAAACTTTTGAAATCTCAGCAAGCGTAAATCCTGCAAACAGCGGAACCATATCAGGAGCCGGAACTTTTGATTATGGAACAAGTATCGAACTGATTGCAACGCCCGAAATAGGCTATGATTTTGTAAATTGGACAGAAGATGGAACTCCAGTTTCTATAGATGCAACGTATTCATTTACACTAACTGAAAACCGAATATTGATTGCTAATTTCGTATTGCAAACTTTTGAAATCTCAGCAAGCGTAAATCCTGTAAACAGCGGAACCATATCAGGAGCCGGAACTTTTGATTATGGAACAAGTATCGAACTGATTGCAACGCCCGAAATAGGCTATGATTTTGTAAATTGGACAGAAGATGGAACTCCAGTTTCTATAGATGCAACGTATTCATTTACACTAACTGAAAACCGAATATTGATTGCTAATTTCGTATTGCAAACTTTTGAAATCTCAGCAAGCGTAAATCCTGTAAACAGCGGAACCATATCAGGAGCCGGAACTTTTGATTACGGAACAAGTATAGAACTCATTGCAACGCCCGAAATAGGTTATGATTTTGTAAATTGGACTGAAGATGGAATTGAAGTTTCTACAGATGCAACGTATTCATTTACACTAACTGAAAACCGAATATTGATTGCTAATTTCGTATTGCAAACTTTTGAAATTTCAGCAAGCGTAAATCCTGCAAACAGCGGAACCATATCAGGAGCCGGAACTTTTGATTACGGAACAAGTATAGAACTTATTGCAACGCCCGAAATAGGTTATGATTTTGTAAATTGGACTGAAGATGGAACTCCAGTTTCTACAGACGCAACATATTCATTTACACTAACTGAAAACCGAATATTGATTGCTAATTTCGTAAACATCACAGGTGTTTTTAGTTTCAAAGAAGCTAATTCAATAAATGTATATCCAAATCCATTTTTAAATGAACTAATTATTGAAATGGAAGGAAATAATGAAATCATAAATTTCGATATTTTAAATGCACTTGGACAAGTCGTTTACAAAGGAAATTTAGTTGGTAAAACTATTGTGCAAACCAATTCTTTTGCTCCGGGTGTTTACATAGTGAAACTTGCAAATGGAAAAACATTTGAATTTAAGAAAATAATTAAAGAATAGACATCATGGAAACTTGGTAATCGGTGGTCGGTGTGCTAGTAATCAGTAAGATAGTAATCAGTAAGCGGTAAAATTTGAACGAAATTCACCGGCTCACAGCCCCACAGAATCACATCATCACATCCCCACATCATCACATCAAAATTGTCCATTTTTTTGTCCACCTCTTAATGCTAATTTTCTTAATTTTTCCGCATAATTTTGCATCATAACCTAAAACTTAATTATGAAAACAAAAATCACACTCTTATTTATTGCGTTTGCAATGGTCCTTAGTAGCTATGCACAAGATCCCGGTAATTGTTTAAACTTTGACAATATTCTGGGGCAAAATTACATCTCAGTAGGAGATATTGATGATGGATTAACCCAGTTTACTATCGAAACATGGATAAATCCTTATGGAGATGATGTGGCAGCCTTTATTTGCAGTCATGCGTTTGAACACATGGAAATTCACACATCTACTGGGGGCAACTTGAGATTTATTCCAACAAACGGAGTTTTCTTGGACGTTCCTCATTCTATAGCATTAAATAAATGGACCCATGTTGCTTGCACGTATAATCCAAATATTTCAGAAGCTCATATTTACATTAATGGAGAAGAAATAACCTATATATTGAGTGCAGGGTCTTTATCAGCACCAATTGACCAAGGCAGTAATAATTTTATTGTCGGACGTAGGCAGAATGCTACTTTTCCTATTACTGGAAGTATGGATGAATTTAGAGTATGGAATGTAGCACGATCATCTGAGGAAATACAGAGTAATTTTGATAAATCTGTGGTTCCCGCAACAGAGGAGAATCTTATACTGTATTATAATTTTAATCAAGGGGTTGCAGGCGACGATAACACTTTAATAACTACAGTTACTGACCTTACTGGCGATTATGATGGAACACTAACAAATTTTCAACTTACAAGTAGCACTTCAAACTTTATAGAGAGTTATGCAATGGTAATTCCTATTGCTCTTGATGCTACAAACGTGCTGAACAGCTCTTTTACTGCAAATTGGCAAGCTCCAACAACTGGAGAATTTGACGAATATCACCTATATGTTGCTACAGATGAAAATTTTACAAGTTTTTTGGCTGGATATAATCCTAAAATAGTGGAGGCAGGAGTATTAAATGAAGAAATTACTGGATTATCATCCGATATTAGTTATTATTATCGTGTTACAGCATACAATTCTTTATTTGCAGGACAAGAAGCATTATCAAATACCATCGAAGCTCATACCATTCAGTTTATGATAAACCCACAGATTGTTCAAATTGCTCAGCCCAATGGCAGCACCGCAACACTCGAAATTACAACTGGTGCAGAAGTAGAATGGAGTATTTCGGAACTTCCTAATTGGTTGTCGTCAGATATAAGTTCAGGAACAGGAACTGCCATTATTACTTTTACTGCTACCGAAAATATTGCAAATGAAACCAGAAATGCTGATGTAATTTTGTCGGGTACAGGAATGACCGATCAGATGTTTAATGTTATACAAAGCTATTCTTTTGGTAATGCACTTAATTTCGACGGTGTTGATGATTATATTCAATTGCTTTCGGCAGGAGACGGTTTTTTGGGAACTAACACATTAAACGAAAGTTTTACCATCGAAATGATGATAAAAACAACAAATACAACTGCAAACAAAGCCCTTATAGCGAAACATTCTGATTCTGGCACAAGAGCTGGCTTTTTCATTACCGCTGATGCTAACGGAACCTTGTGCGGCGGAATGGCAAATGATGCAAATGCTTGGACATCAATAACTAGCACTAAAATTATCAACGACGACCAATGGCATCATGTAGCTTTTGTTTACGATACAATTGGTTCTACTTCTACAACTTACTTATACATCGACAATGTTTTGCAAGGCAGCCAAACTGGATTTACTGCTGTTTTTAACAATGTTGTTGCTGCAGCAATTGGAAATTCGTTGTTTTACGGTGCACACCAAATAAATGCAAGTTTCGATAATTTTAGATTATGGAACAAAGCACGCTCGGCAGAGGATATTTATAATAGACAATTCGATATTCTTGATTCCGAAGAAGAAGGGATTGTTGCAAATTACGATTTTAATCAAGGCGTTTCTTGTGATGATAACACAGGTATTGACTTCTTAACTGACATAAGTGCAAATAGTAACAATGTTTTATTAAGCAATTTTGCACTTAATACATGTGTTTCTAATTGGGTTTCGTCAGAAGTTTTTAATGATAGATATTTATCTTTATCGGATGAAAATATAATCTGGCAAAATTCTGCATCACAAACCGAAATTGAGTTGTCTTCAAATATTGCATGGGAAATTACTTGTAGCGAAACATGGTTAAGTTTCTCTGAAACACTTGGAACTGGTAATAATACTTTAACCATAAGTGCAGAAGAAAACTTAAACCCTAATGCTAGACTTGCTACTGCAACTGTTAGCGGACATAGTGTTGCAGAAAAAACCATAATTATCACACAAAAATCTGTTCCTCCTGTTGCTGGTGAATTAACTTTTTCGACTAACTTTTTAGGCACGCAAACTCGAACACACACCGACAATGTTTATGAATTGGGCGAAATAACTTCGACAGATGCTTTAACAGGACTAACAATTGAGGTAATTGATGGAAACATTAATACAAGTTCAACTAATGTTTACTATAACGCTGGAATACAGGGAAATATGGTTTACACTGGAAGTGATAATATTTGGTATTTTAGTCCAACTGCAGCATTTGTTTGGAGCGAAGGAATAAATACATTAACAACACAATTTACCGACAACGATGGAAGCACATTGAATATAACAGTTAACTTCACACTTGTTCAATTTTACACTTTAAGTTTTGCAGTAGTTGGTGGTAACGGCAGTATTTCTGCTGATGATGGCACAAATACCTTAACAAGTCCTGCTGATGTTGTAAATGGTACAGAAGTTACATTTACTGCAAGTCCAAATTCTAATTATCAAGTAAAAGAATGGGTTGTTAATGCAAGTCCTGTTGTTGGCAACACTACTGAAACATATATTTTAACTGTTGACCAAAACAATAGTGTAAGTGTTGAATTTGAACCATTTGTTGGTATTAGTAATGAAATATCATCTACGATATCAGTTTATCCTAATCCAGCAACAAACTATCTGACAATTATAAACCTTGATAACGAAATCAATTTTACAATCACAAATATTACTGGTCAAATTATTAAAAGCGGCATAACAATAAACAATTCAATTGTCATTTCTGATTTGCCCGAAGGAATTTATCATTTATGTATCGAACAATCTAACGAAACAATAAAGACTGTTTTCATAAAACTTTAGGTTTGTTTTTGTTTTTATAATTAATACTTGGTTTAAAAAACTCCGCCCTGAAAGTTTTCGGGTCGGAGTTTTCTTTTAGGGGACTATTGTATCTGCAAGAAAATTATGTGATTTCTAAAGTGCTCATTTACTGCTCGGCTCACTATGATTTGCAATCCGAGTAAGTGGGAAGATTTGAAATCCAAGTTAGCAGGGTAATTCAAAAAACGAAAACGAATAGCGTTTCTAAAAACTAATCAATTTAATATGTTTTAACACTTAACACAACTGGAATTTTTTCAACAATTTTATTCCCAGTTAGGTTAAACATTTCAATATAAACGACATATATTCCTGGTTGGCAGATGTTATTTCCGTTATCGAATCCATCCCAAAATATATTGCCTTTTACACCTAACATTTCGTTGTTTTTTAAGTAGGTGATAAAATTTCCACCAGAGCCGTAAACTGCTATTGTTGCAGTGTATCCTGGTTCATCAAGATTATATGAGATGGTGAGTCTGTCGTCAATCCCGTCATTGTCGGGTGAAAAGACTTCAGGTTCAATACTTATTACAGATTCGCTTATTATTTGATCAGAATATTGTGAATTTACATAACCTGGTGTTGCAAATCCTGCATCTTGTGCAGCTGAGTGCCAGTTCCCAATATCGTCAGACGAATCGTTGTAATTTATCCTTTCCAACGAAACGCCATCATCTGTGGCTAATAGCTTATAATGTTGGTCGTCAGAATAAGAAACTTTATCAATATTATTCATGTATCTGTCCGAAATAATTATTGTTCCCTTATCATCGGACATTGATGGCACAGCTTTTACTGCATAAAGATTGTCGGGATACAGAATATAATAATTGTCTGTTAGGTGCTGAATATCTTTGCTAATTGCACAAAATTCGCCAGGAAGCAATAAACGACTGATATCTGTAATTTGATAAACATCTTTTATTTCTCCTAATTCATCAGTATTCATTATCCATAATAATTTAAGGTCAAGAACTCTGTTGGAATTGTTATATAATTCAACAAAATCGCTTCCTCCTGAGAGAGGATTAAATAATATCTCGTTGATTACAATATCTTTTGGTTGCACAGAATCGGCCAATGCAAAACGTATTGAGGTATTTGTAAGCACAGTATTTCCAGAGCAATCTCTTATAGAATCTGTACAACTAAGATAGTAAACTGTTCCCACCACAAATTCAGCATCAAACTCCATAGTAATAACCGAAAAATTGGGTTCTGCTGCTTGTATCGTATTTGGATGTCCAAATTGAGCAATTTCAAAATTAATTGGATTATTTGCAAAACTCTCTTGTAATGTTTCATTAAAATACACGATTACTGTATTTGGTGCAATTGCTTCGGCAGCAATAGGATATGGGCTTGTTATGTCGGGATTATTCCCATTAACCGAGTTTTGAAAACCTGGTGTTCCTCCGCTAATATCATTTGAAGCTTTCCAGTTTTCGAGGCCTTCGCAAGGATTGTTAAGATCTATCATCTCAAGTGAGTAACCACCGTTCTTTTTAAAATTGTCTTTATACCAAGTGTCGCTGTATTCAATGGTATGAATAACATTTCCAAAATTGTCTTTTAAAGCGAGTACTCCACCACTATTTGTTAATGTAGGAAAACTTTCGACTCCAGATATATTGATATTTTCATCAAATAAACTAACTTTATCAATATGGCAAAGCACAAGATATTTGCCAGATTCAATAATTGACAATCCTAAATTTCGAGTGGTAGTTCCTGCACTAATTGTCCAACCCGAAAGGTCAAGCTCATATTCAGTGCTGTTGTATAATTCGATGTATTCTGCATCGGGTAACAAAACTACAGGATCGGGATCTGCCATTATTTCGCATATCAAAATATCATACGCTTGTGCCCGATAAATGATGAAAGAAACTGATTGACTTATTAAAGTATTTTCATAATAATCGGAGATGTTTTCGACAGTTAATTCATAACTTGTGTTTTCGACAAACGATGAGGCATATTGAAGAATAATCGCATTACTATTTTGTGGGTTTACCATGGCAAAAATTGGGTTGCCAAAATTTGGACTTACAGAATAATTCGTTAGTATAAGAGATTCGTCCGTATTGGTTGCTTCGTCAAATAAAACGGTTAATTCATTAGCTGATGAAACTTTAACCTCGAGTACTTTGGGAGCAACTGTATCTGTATAAGGATCACCAGTTACAATAAAATCATCAAAGAAAAAATGGTTGGCACGAGTTTTTGTGTAATTGCAAACAACTCCAAAAAATCTTGAGCCTATATGTGTTGTGTCAAATACGGTGCCCTCGGTGTAATAATTCGTTCCGCCAATAGTATCAGACATTAACGTCCAGTTTCCTTCAAAATCACGAGTAACCTTAACCCTAACAGTAACGGAACTCATATCGATACGTTTATTTTGGCCGTCAATTATCATAGTGCTGTTAGAGATGTCTTTACGATATAAGCTTATTTCATCATTAGTATTTCCAATTTTGACAAAATACCCCTGTGTTGTTGAAGTAAGATTAGTACTGTTTGCGGCAAGAAATACATCGCAATAATTTGTTGAAGATGGATTAAAACTCAATTTGACAAGAAACTCCCAACTCGCATTATAAAAAGATTCTGAGGTAGTTGAAAGGTAAGAGGTGCCACCATCATCAGAATTTCCATTAAGCTGAAGCTCGTTTGATGCGTTTACAATAAACTCTGATGTGTTTCCAACCCACTCAGGATTTGATGTAAAATCTCCGTCAGAGAAATTATCTGTAACTTGAGCAAACAAGGAAATTGACAAAAAGGTAAAAATAATTACTAATATTTTCATAATTTAAAAATTAAATCAAAACTGATACAAACCGAATTGTGAAACTCATTATGAAACAAAATTATCAAAAAAAATTGAAATAATCGTTATTAAATAAGTTATGAGTTAGCAAAATCTTTATTTTTCATTATTTTTACAGCAAAATAGTAAGATATGAAACTTGCAATAGTTGGAGTTACAGGAATGGTTGGAGGGACAATCCTTAAAGTGCTTGACGATTTTAATGTTGAGCTTGAAGAGTTTTATCCAATCGCATCAGAGAAATCAGTTGGTAAAGCTATATCTTTTAGGGGAAAAGAATATAAAATACTAAGTTTATTAGAAGCTATTGATAAAGAAATAGATGTTGCAATTTTTTCAGCTGGCAAAACAGTTTCTTTGGAATGGGCACCAAAATATGCTTCAAAAGGTGTCTATGTTGTTGATAATTCTTCGGCTTGGCGAATGTCTGCCGATATAAAACTGATAGTCCCTGAAGTGAATATCTCGCTTTTAAATCCAGAAGATAAAATAATAGCTAATCCTAACTGTAGCACAATTCAACTTGCTGTCGTTTTATGGCCTTTACATGAACTTTACGGAATAAAAAGAGTTGTTGTCTCAACTTATCAATCTGTTACTGGTTCTGGGTTTAAAGGATCTAACCAACTTATGGAAGAAGAAAATGGACAGTCTTCTGCAAATCCTGCTTATCCGCATCAGATATATCATAATTGTATTCCGCAAGGGGGTGCTTTTTTAAACAATTTGTATTGCGAAGAAGAGGATAAACTCATTAACGAAACACGAAAAATCCTTAATCTATCTGAATTGGCAATTACAGCAACAGTTGTTAGGGTGCCAGTTTTAGGTGGACACAGCGAAAGTGTAAATATTGAGTTTTATGAAAAGCCGAATTTAGAAGAAATTAATGAAATACTCGCTGAATCAATGGGAATTGTGTTACAGGATGCTCCTTTTGAGAACTTGTATCCAATGCCGTTAGCAGTTAAAGACCGAAATGAGACTTTTGTTGGCAGAATACGATATGATAATTCAAATGATAACGCAATAAATTTATGGGTAGTTGCCGATAATTTGCGAAAAGGTGCTGCAACGAACGCAGTTCAGATAGCCCAATATATTGTAGATAATTTTATCGATTAATGAGCAGACGCCGAAAGAAGAAATATAATCGAAAGAAACTGTTACTGCTGCTTAGTGTTATTGCAGTGGTATTTGTCGGATATTATTTTTATCCTGATTTTGTTTCTTTGTTTAAAAAGCGTCAGCAAAAACCTCAAACTTATGAAGTTTTCAGAAAAGAGCTTAGCGATTATTCTGTTTTTGGGATAGATGTTTCTCATTATCAAACTAATATCGATTGGGGGAAATTATTGAAAACACATGAGATAGATTTTGTAATTGTTCGTGCCACTATGGGACATAACAAGACAGATTCTAAGTTTCTAAAGAATTGGAAAGCCTTAAATAATGCCAAAATTATAAAAGGTGCGTATCATTATTATCGTCCAGATGAGAATAGTACCTTGCAAGCAGAAAACTTTATAAAAAACGTGGTACTTAATGAAGGAGATTTGCCACCTGTATTGGATATTGAAAAGTACAGCCGCGTGCAAAGTATTAATAGTTTAAAAGGCGGTTTATTAAATTGGTTAGAGATTGTCGAAAAACATTACGACGTAACTCCGATATTATACACATACCATAATTTTTATGTTAGTACTTTGAAAATAGATAGTCGTTTTGATAAATATCCTATTTGGTTTGCGTGGTATAATGTTAAACAGAACCCTAACACTGTACTTTCTGATTGGGTTTTTTGGCAATTTACCGATAAGGGATTATTGGAAGGTATTGAAGGAGATGTGGATATTAATGTTTTTAATGGAAAAATAAACGAAATTGAAGGGCTGAGGATAAAAAAGTAGAGTTACACGAAGAAAGCACTAACGAATACAGAGTGAAGGTTTTTGAGCTCAAAGAGCTCTAAAGAAAAAAAGTAGAATAAATAAAACAGAATCACAACTTTATGAGAACAGATAAATTGAAAACCACAATCAGAACAGAATCAATATTAAGAAAACAAACTTCTCTTACATTTTTTGTAACAATAGCTCAAGTTATTCGTATGATATTAAAAAACATGGTATAGATATTATTTCGGAATAGTTTTTGTAAACGTAAGTATATTGTGAAAAAAACAATAAATATATCGCTAATTTTAATCTTGTTTTCAGGATTTGGTTTTTCAATTGTACCAAAGCCTGTAAATTATGATTTTTCGTATTACGGACAATCGGAGTATCCCGAACTTTATAAAATATCGGCTCCTGCTCCTAATCCAGTAAGCGACTATGCAGAAATATGGTGTAATATTCCCGAAGATGCTAATGCTGAAATTGCAGTTTATAATTTTGCTGGAGTAAAACTAAAATCTATCCTTGTAAATGGTGGATTACAGAAAATCAGCATTGAAACATATAATCTACAAAACGGAGTTTACTTTGTTTGCCTTATTTATGGAGGAAAAAATATTGATTCAAAAAAAATGATTAAAAAATAAAACCTCAACTTTATTATAATTTTTACGCCTGATAGATAATTTTAACTATCGGGTTTTATTTTAGTAAATTTGCGGACTAAACCCAATAAGCTTATTATGAAACGCCTTATTATTCTAATTTTGTTGATTGTTGTCTGTTACAACGGTTTTGCTCAATATAAAGTGTTTTTACTTCATGGTTATGCAAATCCAAAGTCAATAATGCGAAAAATTGACAAAGATTTAAGAAAAGGAGGGTTTAATACTGAAAACTATGCGTATTCCAGTATATACAGAGATTTGGATACAATCGGGAAAAACCTTTATTTGGATATTATAAAACAAAACCTTGATTCTGTTTCTTTTGTTACCCACTCGATGGGAGGATTAGTTGTGCGGGCAATGCTAAAATATTCGGGTACTGATGATGATTTCCCTTTTATTTATAGGATTGTAATGATTTCTCCACCAAACCAAGGAGCAGATATTGCAGATTTTTTAAAATCATACGCCATACTTCGCCCACTATTGGGGCCCAATGTTGAAAAAATGGAAACCGACTCAGCATCCTACACAAATCAACTGCCTATACCATGTAACATTGAAATTGGAATAATTATTGGGAAACGGGGCAAAAAAAAAGGTTATAATCTGCTAATTGAAGGCGACAATGATGGACTAATCAAACCGGAGAACACATTACTTGGCAATGAAAAAGACACCATAAGTTTAGAATTAGATCATTTGTCTTTGATATTTAGAAAGAAATCTCGTACAAAAGTTATCAAATTCATGAAAACAGGTCATTTTCGTTAGATTCTAACCACTCTCAGTCTCATGTTTTTTCTTATATTCACCTTTTAACCAAAAAATGTTAATATTTCTCTTGTATATATTGCATTTTATAAATTTTATTATTATATTTTTGCATCACAATGGAAAAAATTGAAGAAATGGTTGGAAATTATTCCGAAGATAGCATAAAAACGCTTGACTGGCAAGAACATATCCGTAAGCGTCCTGGAATGTATATCGGAAAACTTGGCGACGGAAAATCTCGAGATGACGGTATTTATGTTCTTATAAAAGAAGTTCTTGATAATTCTATTGATGAATACGCAATGGGATTTGGTAAAAATATTAATATTAAGCTCGAAGATAACTCAATTACAATAAGAGATTACGGTCGAGGCATTCCACTAGGAAAATTGGTTGATGTCGCTTCAAAAATGAATACTGGAGCAAAATATGATTCAAAAGTATTTAAAAAATCGGTTGGGCTTAATGGTGTAGGTATAAAAGCAGTAAATGCACTTTCAAAATTATTTAAAATAACGGCTTATCGAGAAGGAGAAGCACGAGTAGCTGAGTTTTCGCAAGGAAAACTTGTATCAGATCACAGCATTAAAACCCCAGATAAAAAAAATGGTACGCTTGTACTTTTTACTCCCGATGATGAGGTGTTTGGCAAATATAACTTTATTAACGATTATATTGAACCTCTATTAAGAAATTACGTTTACCTAAATTCCGGATTAACCATAAATTTTAATGGTACAAAATATTTCTCCCGCAACGGACTACTTGACCTATTAGAGGAAAATCTTAATCAGGAAGAAATTTATCCTATCATACATTTAAAAGACGAAGACCTTGAAATTGCATTAACGCATGGTAAACAATACAACGAAGAATATTACTCATTTGTAAATGGTCAAAATACCACTCAAGGAGGAGTACATTTATCAACATTTCGTGAGGCTTATGTAAAAACGATACGTGATTTTTACCGTAAAGATTACGATGCTGCTGATATCAGACAATCAATAATTGCAGCCATCAGTATTAGAATTGAAGAGCCGATTTTTGAATCGCAAACAAAAACAAAACTTGGCTCTCGTGATATGTCTCCAGATGGCATTAGTGTAAGAAATTACATTTTTGAATTTATGAAACGTCTTGACGACTTTTTACACAAAAATCCTGAGCATGCAGACATACTTCAAAAAAAGATACTCTCCTCCGAAAAAGAGCGTAAAGCAATTGCTGGAGTAAAAAAACTCGCACGAGAAAGAGCTA
>JAQVPT010000308.1 GCA_028701945.1 Bacteroidales bacterium | reverse complement strand
AATCGTTTTGTATCGTGCCTGTTCATAAACAGCAGCCTTGTTGCTTTGCCTGTGTATCCCTACAACAGCTTAATACAGCACACTTTCTGTTTTTGCACCCGCTTTACCATGCCATTCTTTGTACCGCCTGTGGGCTATGAAGCCGAACAAAACCTATCTCCCCAAGCAGCCTAAAAGAATAATTGCAATGTCAAATAACTTTGATTTATGAAACAAATATAAAGAAGTTTTTTGAATAAATTATAAAAGTGCAAAGGTTTTTTAAAGAAGACTTAGGATACGAGGGCATGACTTTAAGGCAAACCCTGTCGGTATCAAACCTCCTGCAGAACCTGTTGACTCTAGTAATTTAGAGCGATTTAATAAGGAAAAAAGATATTGGATTGATAAAGTTAACAGTGTTAAAATGAAGTAGGAAAACTTGCGGATAAAGTCTGGGTGCGACTTCAAGTCCTACCATGACTATATCCGATTTTTAATTATCAATACTCAACATTTGCAAATTTTTTTGTGATATATCGTACTGGATACCAAGCTGCAAAAGTTCCTATTATCATAACTGTTATTGTAACGTAAACAAAATCAACCCAATTAATTAAAACAGGATAGTTGTCGATAATAAACGAACCCTCATTACCTAATTTAACCAATCCGAATTCCATTTGCAACCAACAGATTATTCCACCAATTATTAATCCAGCAATAGCTCCTACGAAACTAATAAATATCCCTTCAAAAAAGAAAATATTCCGAATAGCTTTGTTCCCAGCTCCAAGGCTTTTAAGTATCTGAATATCTTGTTTTTTATCAATAATTAGCATTGTAAGCGAACCAATAACATTAAATGAAGCAATTAAAAGAATAAAAACTAAAATCATAAAAATTGCCCACTTTTCTGTTTGCATAATTTTATAGGCATATTCGTGTTGCTTGTTTCTGTCTTGAATTTCAAATTTATCACCAAGTAATGTGCTTAGTTTATTTACCGCATCTTTGACATTTGTGCCCTTTTTTAGTTTTATTTCTAAAGAGCTTAAATTGTTCTCAAATTCTAATAGTATTTGTGCCGCATCAAGTGGGATAATATAATATTTTGTATCATACTCTTGCTGTATCATAAACACTCCAACGGTGTAAACTATCGCTTTGTTAATATTATTCGAGGCATCTTGAAAATTACCTTTAAACTTTCCTGTTCTGCTGGGAATATAAATATTTACGGGTTGAGTAAAATCAGTGCTTAACTCCAAATCATAAGCAATTCCTTGTCCTGCAATTCCTAATGGGATATTTTGCTCGTATTGCTGAAAAGTCCCGCTTACTATCATCGTGTCTAGACCAGTAACATATCTGTATTTATCATCGACACCTTTTATTGTTGCTATTATCTGCTTATCACCATACTCAAGCATAGCATTTTCTTCTAGGCACATCGAATAAACATCAATAAAATCAATATTATCAAGTTTTGACAGTAAATTTTGATTTACTTCAAAGGTTTTGCCTTCAGCAGCTATTATCTTAATATCTGGATCAAATGAATTATACAAACGTTTCAACAAATCATCAAATCCATTAAAAACCGACAAAATTATTATTAGAGCAGCTGTGCCAGTGGCAACACCCATTATCGAAATAAATGAAATTATATTAATCGCATTTCGTGATTTCTTCGAAATTAAATATCTTTTTGCTATGTATAATGAGAAATTCAAACTTAACCGTTTTTTAAAGCATTATCAATTCTATCTATCTGGTCTAGAGAGTCATCAAGGAAGAAGGCTAATTCTGGAATACGCTTTAAATCGTGTCTTATTATCTTACCTAATTCATATCTTATTTTTGTATCATTTAAGTTAATCTCTTTAATAATTTTTAGCCCTTCATCAGAAGGAAAAATACTAAGATATATTTTAGCAATGCCTAAATCGGGACTTACATTTACGCCAGTAATAGTAATTAATCGTCCTGGAATTAGTCCATTAAATTTATGTGTAAAAAGCGAAGATAGCTCTTTTTGAATCATGCCAGATACTTGTAATTGTCTTTTTGATTGCATAATAATTAAGTATTAAAAATATTTTGCTCGTTTAATTAGATAAGGTTTCAAAACCTCGTTAAACCCTTTGTTAATGTCGGCTTCAATAATGTCGATTCCGTATTGGCCACACTTTAAATTAAGCTCATCAACTAGTGCTTTGGTTTTGTTAATATATGTTTCTCTAACCTCGTTGGGATTTAATTTTATGATGTTTCCCGTTTCAAGGTCTATGAATTTATATGGTCGGTTTGCAAATTCAAATTCCTGTTCAAACTTTTTGTCAGTAACATGAAAAATCACCACTTCGTGTTTGTTATATTTTAGATGCTGCAAAGCTGAAAATAATTTTTCTGCATCTTCATCTTTGCCCAAAAACATGTCGCTAAAGATTATTACTAGTGAGCGTTTATGGATTATTTCAGATAAATTATGGAGTATTTCTGCGGTATTGGTTTTTTTCTGTAATCCAATATTTTGGGGATTAAGAAATTTGCGTAATTCGTTATACAATACCTGTAAATGAACCTCGGACGAACGTGCATTAGCATGAAATCTGAGTTCGCTATCGATAGCACTTAATCCAACAGCATCGCGTTGTCTGCGTAAAAGATAAATTAACGCAGCAGCACAGTAAACCGAAAAACTAAGTTTATTAAACGTTTTGGTTTCATAAGGAAAAAGCATGGATGACGAAACATCAATAATTATTTGTCCACGAAGGTTAGTCTCCTCTTCGTAACGTTTTACAAATAATTTCTCAGTGCGAGCATAAAGTTTCCAGTCAATATGTTTTGTGCTTTCGCCTTTGTTGTATAAACGATGTTCGGCAAACTCAACTGAAAATCCATGAAACGGACTTTTGTGCAAACCTGTAATAAATCCTTCAACAACCTGTGAAGCAATTAACTCTATATTGTCGTATTCTGGAAAATGTTCTATGTCGCGTAAGCTTTCCACTAATAGTTTTTTTTGCAAAGATATGAAAATTTAGGAGTTTAAAACACAGGGCAAACGCATAGTTTTTTTATCACAATAATTTCAAATGTTTTCCATTACTTTTGAGTCAGCCAGCTGGCTGGCTCTTTTATTTTAAGCTTTGACTCTAAGTACATGACAAAAATTTAACAATATCTATTTCTGTTTGATATTTCACAAGCTCCTTTTCTTGTTACTGCCACAATCTGGTTTTCGAGTTACTTGAAAACCAATACTTGTGAGCAAAAGTTTTATTTCACCCTTACTCCTTTGGGCTTATAACCAAAAACCAAAAAACACTTAACGTACTGAATGGCAATGTTTTATGCAAGGCCTTTAGCATTACTTATTAATAATAAATTGTTAATAAGTGATTAGTTTATAATTAATTAATAATTTTTGTCATGCACTAAATTTATTTATAGAAAAAAAAATCAGAAATGTTTATGTCCTACGGACAAAACAGGGAGTTAATTGTTGTTTTTTATTGACTTTGAAGTCCTACGGACTACAAAACAAAAATTGTATTGTATGCTAAAGTTTTAGATTTGTAAAACCGTATTTGTTTTTGTCTATTGACACATTAT
>JAQVPT010000307.1 GCA_028701945.1 Bacteroidales bacterium | reverse complement strand
TTCCGTACATTCTTTCAAAGTTCTTTCGAGGTTTACCAACATAAATATAACTTACCAATGATTTTTTTTCAAGCTTTTTAATTTCAGTTGCCTGCGGCAAATCGGAGTTTGTCAATTCTACTTTAAGTTCAACTTCTCTCATTACAGTAGTAACCATAAAAAAGAATAGTATCATAAAGACGATATCAGGTAACGAAGCTGTTGATATTCCAACAGAAGCTTTTTTCTTTTTCTTTCCAAATTTTGACATTTTATTTCCCTCCAATATTTTTAGGTTCGGCTTCAGAAATTCTCTGCGGATAAACTTGACGCACTGCTTCTTGTTCATCTTCAGTTAGGTCGTCATATTTGCGTTTTCCAAAATATTCATACGCCGCTTCATCACGCAGTTCATTATAAGCAGCTACAAGTTCGTTTTGCACCTGAATATATCGTCCGTAAGTTGTTCCCCTATCATTACGCAACGAGATAATACCTTGCGATATCATCACCTCTCGACCAATGGCTTTTACGTATTCTGCTTCTTTTATAGGTAATTTTGGACTATTAGCTGCATTTTTAATAAACACTTTTGTTTCTTCTCTAAGAATATCAACATTCATTGGTTTTCCGTTAACAAGCAATCTGTCCTGTGCATTAATAAGGACAATAAATATATTACGCTGGTTAATTTCTTCGGATGTTTGCTGTTTATCTTCAGGAATAGGAGGCAACTGCCGAGCAATACCAGTATCCACATCCATTGTAGTGGTAACAAGGAAAAAAATCAGCAACAAAAATGCTATATCCGCCATAGAACCAGCGTTGATTTCTCCCATTTCACGTTTTGCCATAATTATTTATATTTTAATGATTTGCAACAATTAATTATCTCCATATTCTTGAAATCTCAGTATATACGAGTGCAACAACAGTTATTCCAAGAAGAATATACATACCAAAAATAGCTGTATCCACATTTTTAGAAGTGCTTGCTGTAACATCAAAATTATCAGCACCTAAAAACACTGGTATTGCATCAGAGGCTAAAGAATAAGATATGATAACTAATAAAGCGACTCCCCCAACAGCAATAGCAGGCTTAATAGCACTTTTGGGATTATCGATTGCATCAACAACAAATTTATAAATAGCAAAACCGACAGCCATTAGAGCACACAAAACGAACAATACTATTGAAGCATTTAACACTAATGCTCCCCAAGAATCTGCGGTATTTTCTACCGCAAGTATCTTCATATCGGCAGGCATATCAGTCATTGTTTCAAGTGCAGCTTCTAGAGTATTGGCATCCTGCACAAAGAAAAGGATTCCAATAAGTGCAGCAGCTCCAATGACTACCCAACCTAATATTTTTACAATTTTATCTAACATGATAATTATATTTTAATTATTTACTTTTTTGCTTGGTGCTCCACTAAAATATCAATCAATGAAATTGATGCGTCTTCCATGCTATTAACAATAGAATCAATTTTACCAATAATATAATTATAGAATACTTGCAATACCATTGCCACGATAAGTCCACTAACAGTAGTAATAAGAGCGACCTTTATACCTCCAGCAACTAAAGAAGGGTTAATATCACCAGCAGCTTCGATAGCATCAAAAGCACCAATCATACCAATAACAGTACCCATAAAACCTAACATAGGAGCTAAAGCGATAAACAATGCAATCCAAGTAAGACCATTTTCAAGTTGCCCCATTTGAACAGAGCCATAAGAAACTACAGATTTTTCCACAACGTCTATACCAGAGTCATAGCGGTCGAGACCTTGATAGAAAATACTGGCGACAGGACCACGAGTATTACGACAAACTTCTTTAGCAGCTTCGATACCACCTTCGTTTAAAGCATCTTCTACTTTATTTAAAAGTTTATTCGTGTTAGTTGTTGCAAGATTTAAATAAATAATTCTTTCAAAACATAATGCCAAACCTAATATAAGAGTTAAAATAACAAATCCCATAAACATTGGACCACCTTCAATAATTTTAATTTTCAATTGCTGGTGTAAAGGTTTTGCATCTGATTCGGGAGTGGCATTTTCGTCTGCTGTAACTTCGTCAGCAGGAGTTTCAGCAACATCCTCTGCGGTTTCAACCTGTTCTGTTGTTGCATTTTCGTCTGTGGCTTTTTCGTTTTGTGCGTAAACCATAGATGACGTTGCAAATGTAAGCAATCCTGCTAATGTAAATAATGCAATTAGTTTTTTCATGACTATTTCTCGTTTAATTTAAACTTATTTAATTAATAACTAGTAATTCACTTTTTCAAAAATTTATCCTGCGGAGAGAGTGGGATTCGAACCCACGATGCAGCTTCAAACCGCATACACACTTTCCAGGCGTGCGCCTTCGTCCACTCGGCCACCTCTCCATGACCTCTTCACAAAATGTTTCGCAAAATAATAAATAATTTAATTATAAAAAAATTTTTATAATTCTTTTTATACAACTATCCAAAAACTTAATTAACAATTTGTTTAAACCTACTGCAAATTAAGACTTTGCATTTAATTAATCTTAAAATCTAATTGTAATAACGAATATTTCCTTGAAATATTTCACAAATAAAAAACTTGTTTTGCATTATCGCTAGTTATTTTACAAACCTCCTCAAAAGGAGTTCCAGTAATATGCGATATTTCCTCTGCCACATACTTTACATACGCTGGCTCGTTTCGCTTACCCCTTTTAGGTACTGGACTTAAATAAGGTGCGTCTGTTTCCAACAAAATATATTCTATCGGAATTTTTTCAACAACCTCTGGCATATTAGAGTTTTTATAAGTTAATATGCCGCCAATACCAATATAAAAACCCATGTCTATAACCATTTTAGCTTGGTTGGAATTCCCAGGAAAACAATGGAATACTCCCCTAATGCCAGATTTAATGTGTGGTTTAAGTACATCAATTATCTCATCATAAGAATTTCGACTATGTATAATTATAGGTAAATTATATTTTTTTGCGAGTTCAATTTGATAATCAAAAGCTGTCTTTTGGTGTTCAATAAATGTTTTATCCCAATACAAATCTATGCCGACCTCTCCTATTGCAACATATTCCGAGACATTAAAATCATTAAAAATAAGATCAAGCGATTTTTTATAATTAGCATCAACCGAAGTAGGGTGAAGACCGATTGCAAGCTCAGTAATTAGCGGATAAGCTAATTTTACATTCTTCATTTTATTAATAGTATAGAAATCAATATTTGGCAAAATAATTTTTTCAATACCTGCATCGACAGCATTTTTAATAACATCATCAATGTCATTGTCAAATTCTTCAAGATAAATATGGCTATGGGTGTCTATTAACACTTTATTTTGTTTTTAATGAAAAGATTTTGCCAGGAAGTGCCCTAACAATGTTTTTAAATTCGAGTTCTAACAGACTCAGACTTAAAATATCGGTTTCTAATCCTGATTGTCGGCTAATATTATCAATATCAAGATACTCATATTTCTTTAAGACTTCAACAATTTTCGATTCATTTTCAGACAAATTCGCAATTAATTCGAGGACATTTATTTTAGTCATTTTATTTTCGGACGACCAATTCATAATATACTCAATATCTTCAAGAGATTCTAATAAATTAGCTCTA
>JAQVPT010000306.1 GCA_028701945.1 Bacteroidales bacterium | reverse complement strand
CAGTAATTGCAGAAGAAGCCGCCCGAGTAGTCGAAAAAGTCAGAATAAATCCTGGAAATTATATTGACAAGCGTGCGTCTTTTAAAGAGATAAAGTTTTCTGAAATTGAATATAAATTAGAGCTCGAAAAAATTCATGAACGCATTTTACCTCTTATAAAAATATGCAAAGAAAATGGCACAGCAATAAGAATAGGGTCAAATCATGGTTCATTAAGTGACAGAATTTTAACTCGTTATGGCAACACACCTGAAGGGATGGTTGAGTCAGCACTTGAATTTGCTGATATTTTTATTGCCGAAAATTTTTATAATTTGGTTATGTCAATGAAAGCCAGTGATACAAGGATAATGACTTATGCTTGCCGCTTGCTTAATGCTCGAATGTTAGAAAATGCAATGGTTTTTCCGCAGCATCTTGGTGTTACCGAAGCTGGTGCAGATATTGACGGGCGATTAAAATCCGCTGTTGGTATAGGTGCCTTACTAAGCGATGGAATTGGTGATACTTTAAGAGTTTCCCTAACTGAAAATCCTGAAAACGAAATTATTTTCGAAAAAAAATTATTAAGCTCTTTTAAAAACCGTATTTTTAAATATCAAGTTGTTAGTCAAGCAAAAAACACATATAATCCTTACGCTTTTGAACAAAAATTAAAACAAATTCCAATAACGAATCAAAAAACAATTATCGTATCAGATAATCCAGACTCTGACGCAGATATTGTCTTCTACGACGGTAATACCATTGACAATATCAATCCAAATAAAGCCGGTATTGCAGATTTTAAATTAATTAAAGCCGCCGGAAAACCATCAAATCTGTATCCCATAATAAGTTTTTCTGAGATAGCTAAACAAAAATTTTTAACAGAGAATTACACCTTTATTACTTTAAACACATTCGATATTCAAAAAGATGTAGTCAAGGACATTTTTGCAAAACCAAACATTATTCCTGTTCTTGAGTTTTCAACCGAAAACCCTTTGGGTGAGCTTCGATATTTTTATAAAGAGTTGAAAAAAATCAATAAAAATCTTCCAATATTATTAAAATACCAATGTAACTCAATTGACGAAGATGATTTGATTTCGGAAATAGGCATTTTCCCAGGTGCTGGACTTATTGACGGGCTTGCAAACGGTGTTTGGCTTAATATTCCAAATAAAAATACTGATGAGGTTCAACTACAACTTGATTTGCTGCAAGCTATTGGCCTAAGATACACCAAAGCAGAGTTTATTTCTTGTCCAGGTTGTGGGCGAACAAATTACGATCTTCAAAAACTTACAAAAGCCGTTAAAAAAGAATTTTCACATCTAAAAGGATATAAAATTGCTGTTATGGGCTGTGTCGTTAACGGACCTGGCGAAATGGCTGATGCGGATTTTGGGTGCGTAGGAGCAGCAAAAAACAAAGTCCATATTTATAAAGGTAAAACAGCGGTTGTTAAAAATATCCCACAAGAAAACGCAGTTGAGGAGCTTAAAAAAGTAATTGAAGAGTCGTTATGGGAGGATGAGGAAAATGAACGATAAATTATAGTATTTAGCTACTAATGGTTGCTGGTTTACACTTATATTTACAGATGTGAAAATTGTTAAATTACTTTTCTTCAATATCCAAAATATCGAAGCGGCTCATTCCTAACCAGTATTTTTCAATAGATATTTCTCGAAGTTTTATCCAATACATTTCACTTTCCAGTCCATATTGCTTGACTAAACCTCCAATATCTTTAATTATTTCATCGATAACTTCTTGTTTTAGGCTAAACAAAATTTCTCGACCATTGTATTTGACCAAAACAGCGGGTTTTTTGTCATCTGACTCATCAACTGTAATAGTGCCATATCCAATAGTAGAACCAGTTCCGACTTGCAATCCATCGTTAAAACAACTCAATGGAGGAATATATCCTGCATAAGAAACTAAGTCAATCTCATCTAAACCTGCATGCAAATATTCCATAATTCTTAGACCAGTTTTTGCTCCAAGTATCGAATAAACTCCAATATGTGAATGGATTTCATTTGTAAAGGAAACTATTTTAAACTCAGCGTATCCATGCGATAATAAAAGTGAGTCTGCAACTTTTTCAATATCTTGCCGCAACATATATCCACTTGTTGGTATTTCATTAAAACTAACACCTTGGTCGGGTTTGTCAAAATTGAGTACTCCGGTTACGAGTATATCAAAATAATTTTCAGATTTCGGAACAATTTTTCTGGCATATTCTTCAACTACTGACTCATTAAACATACTGGGGAATAATAAATACATAGGTAAAAAATCATCCCAATAATACATTCCTGTATTTTGAAAATCTGAATTACCAAAAGCCTTTATAAGAGCATCGGTATAAACATTTTCGATTTCGCTGCAAGTTTCTAAAAAATCTTCTCTGTATTTTTCTCCAGTAGCATAAACAAATTTGACAGGAACTTTTAACTTTTTTAAAATTTCATAAGCCGCAGTATCTTGCTCATAATTATATCCTTTTGGTGCCTCATCATAATCGGCATACCATAAAATTGTTTCAACTTTAGGACATAAGTTAGGATTTTTCTTAAGAACAGCCGCAATGTTTGTTAATGGTCCCATTGCAATGACAATTGTTCGTTTATTTTCAAACTCTATGGCATTTGTAAGTAATTTTTCAGCATCATAATGTTGATTTTTTTGAATAGTAGGGAATAAGTTTCGCCAAACTGGTAAAGCATGTTCGTAATATTTTTTTGATGCTCCCGATTCGTTTCCCTGCCCCACTCTAATGCCTTCGTGTTTAAACAACCTGCAAAGTTCTGTAATATAATCTGCTGCAAGCGTAGTCGGTAATACGCCATCAACAGAAGTTATGGCATTAATATTAAATTCTCTTGAGGCCATAAAATAAGTCATTGCACGCAAATCATCAACACCACCATCTGTATCGATAACAATATTATATTTTGCCCTTTTATGAGCAAAAGTTTCTAATCCTGAAAAGCAAAATGTTAGAATAAAAAATATAAATATTGTTTTTCTCATAATACTGTTTTTTTACTCAATATTTATCGAGCTTATGAAACTACTTTTCAATCACAAAATAAAAATCGCCATTATAGGTTTCAATTATTTTCTCGTCAGCACTAATAAGTTCAGACTGCTTGAGAAAGAAAACATTATATCCAATATGTTCGAGTATTTCGATACTTGTTTTGCGATTTTCACTACCGCTTAGTTCTGCTTGAATCAGAGGTTTGTGCTTTTGTAATGTGTTTTTCATGTTTTCAAAAACTTCTGTTTCAAAACCTTCAACATCTATTTTTATAAAATCAATATGTTCGATATTATCGAATAATTGGTCGGGATTTTTCATTTCTACCGAAAACGTTTTTTCAAATCCTGTTTCATTATTATCAATAACTCTTGTCATACCGTGATGAACTACACCATCAACTGCAGGCATTCCCATTTGAACAGTTTTATCTGTTTTACCAAGTGCGAAAGGTAATAATACAGGCGTTAAGGATTTGTATCGATTGACATTTCGTTTCCATATTTCGGCAAACAAAGGCACTGGCTCCACAGCATATACTTTACCTAATCGTCCCGAAATTTTTGTCAAGAAATACGAATAGTATCCAAGATTTGCTCCAATATCTATACAAAC
>JAQVPT010000305.1 GCA_028701945.1 Bacteroidales bacterium | reverse complement strand
ATACAAGTCCGGGGTTATATACAGTAAGCCTTACTGTAAGCAACGAAGACGGTACGAGTGAACCGGAAATTAAAACTGATTATATCCTAATTGGAGAAACTCCCCAAATTGAGCTTTCAATGACTGAAGAAAGCGGTGAAGGTGCTAATGATGGATCTGCTACTGTTAACATAACTAACGGAAATGAACCATACTCAATTCAGTGGAGTAATTCATCTACAGTCGCAACTATTACTGATCTTGAAGCCGGTATCTATTGTGTAACTGTTTACGGTAACGATGGATGCATGACTACTGATTGTATAGAAGTTACTATTAACTCTACAGCTACAATTATTGCCGATTTTGAAGCTAATATTATACAAGGATGTGCACCACTCACAGTTCAGTTTAGCGATTTAAGTGTAGGTACCCCAATAGCTTGGACTTGGGACTTTGGAGACGGAGGTACTTCTAACGAACAAGCCCCAAATCATATTTATACTTTAGGAGGTATTTACACTGTAAGCCTTACAGTAACAGATGGGACAAATTCTGACACAAAAGTTTTAGTAGATTATATTACAGTTTTTTCAAAACCTGTTTTAGAATTTGATATAACCGACGAAAGTGTTGAAGGTGCTGCGGATGGTGAAATATTACTTACAATTAATGATGGGACACCTCCATACAATATTAACTGGTCTAATGGTATGCATACGCAAACTATATCAGGACTTACTACCGGTTCTTATTCTGTAGCTGTAATTGATGCAAATGGTTGCATGGCTACAGGAAGTGCGACAGTAAATGTATATACAGGGATTGCGACAACTAATAGCAAGGATATTAATATATATCCTAATCCTGTATCAGAAAAGCTGCATATTAACTCAAACGCATTGATTAAAAGCATTGCTATTACTGATGCTACCGGAAGAGAGATAAATAATATAACTATTAATACCGATAATTTTGAATTTGAGACATCAGGAATTGTTTCAGGAATATATTTTATTTGTATTGAATTAGAAAATGGTGATTTAGTTATTAAGAAAATTATAAAACAATAGGTATAAAAAAACAAGTTATGAGAAGAATTAGAATTTTTAGTATTATTTTAGTATTAGCGGTTTGTTCTGCAGTATCTGGATTCTCGCAAAGGAAAGGATACAATATAAGTACAACTCAAGTATCAACAGAAAGCTTTACAATTGATGTAAATTTAAAACCGGCTAGCATTAATATTGTTAATAAAAACGGTGTTGACTATTCTTATATTGAGTTCGACGGAAATGTAAGAACAAGTAAACAAGGATGGGCAGAATTACCATTTATTGGTATCCCTGTACAATTATCTCCAAATCGAAATATTGATATCAGCATTACAGAGACTGATTTTGTTGATATTCAGTTAAGTGAGCCATTATTACCATCTAGAGGTGTTATTATGCGTAATCAAAATCCTGATGAAATACCTTATGAAATAGACCCTGAATCCCTAATTGATGAATGGTATCCACTCGACATGTATCAAACTACAGACCCATATATAGTTAGAGACATTAGAGGTCAAAATATCTTTGTCTATCCATTTAAGTATAATGCTGTTCAGAATGTATTACGTGTTTACACAAGTTTTACTATTACATGTACTGATAATTTTGAGACACCAACTAATCCATTACAAAATAGTTTTTCTGTAATTAATAAAGAAATGGATCCAATTTACAAGTCTTTATTTGTTAATTACAATCAAAATCCCGCTAAATGGACAAACGAAATTGGCGAATTTGGTGATATCTTAGTAATTTATACTTCTCGTGATGCTACTGCAATTCAGCCATATATAGAGTGGAAGCAACAAAAAGGACACAATGTGTATGAACTTGAAGTGAGTACCGGAGCAAATGTTGTTTCTACAATTCAAAGTGAATACAACAGTAATAATAATATTCTTTATGTTTTACTTGTTGGAGATTGGGCTGATATTAAAACAAATACAGGCCCCTCAAGTGCTCCTATTGACCCAATGGCAGGGTGTGTTGTTGGTACAGATGACTATTTTGATATTATTATTGGCAGATTTTCTGCAAATAATACAGGGCATGTTACTGCTCAAGTAAATAAAACTATCCAATATGAATGTAATCCTGATATTGGTGGTACATGGTACACAAAAGCACTCGGAATCGCTAGTAACGAAGGTACAGGAGACGATGGAGAATACGACTATGAGCAAATTGATAATATTCACGATGGCAAATTATTACCGTTTACTTATACTAATTGTTATGAACAGTATGGCTCAAGTGCTTCAGCATCGGGTGTAGCAAGTTATATTAATAGTGGAGTTAGTGTAATAAATTATTGTGGACATGGGGGACATGACTACTGGGTTTCTAGTGGTTACAGTACAACAAATGCTAATGCTGCAACAAATACAACAGAATATCCATTTATTTTTTCAGTAGCATGTGTTGTTGGTGAATTCCATACAGGTGCTGATTGTTTGGCAGAAGCACTTGCAAAAAAGGCTAATGGTGGTTCTGTTTCATCATGGATGTCAACAATTAACCAACCTTGGCAACCACCTATGCGGGGGCAAGATTATGCAAATGATTTACTTGTACAAGGATATAATTATTCTACAGGACCAGGTAGTGGAACTAGTACAACTTATGGAAGAACTACTTTTGGATCAATTACGTTTAATGCTGCTCAACTTATGATTTCAGAAGTTTCTGGTACAGATGACTGGAATACTTATAAAACATGGACAATATTTGGAGACCCTGCTGTTCAGGTTAGAACAGATCAACCCAAAAGCATTACTGTAACAAATTTAAATATTTCTCCAGAAACTTATACAACCCAAATACAAGTAGAAGGTGCAGCTTTCGAGGGAGCATTAGTTTCACTCTGGCAAGCAGGCTCACAACCGGCTTCTGCCTTAACTGATGCCAGTGGAAATGTAAGCATAGAACACAGTTTTGCTGGAACAGTAAAATTAACTGTTACCGGTTTTAACCTTGCAACATATTCCGAAGACCATGTAGTTGCTGTTCCTGACCCACCTGTATGTGATTTTAACGCAGACCAAACTACTATTACAGCCGGTGAAACTGTACAGTTCACTGACTTGTCAACAAATTACCCATCAGTTTGGGATTGGTCATTCGCAAGCGGTACTCCTAACACATCAGATGATCAAAATCCTAGCGTTACTTACAATACTCCAGGAACTTATGATGTTTACCTATACGTTGAGAACAACGCGGGTAATGATGACTTACTTAAAGCCGGATATATTACTGTTGAACCTATCACACAGGCTCCGGTTGTAGATTTCATAGCGGATAATACAATTATTAACGTTGGTGAAACGGTAAACTTTACCGATTTATCAACAAATCTACCGGAATCTTGGAATTGGACTTTCGAAGGCGGAACTCCTCCCAATAGCACAGATCAAAATCCAAGTATTGCATATAATTCTCCCGGAACGTATAATGTAAGTCTCGAAGCTACAAATAGTTTTGGGTCAGGAGATATTACAAAAAATGCATATATCACAGTAAATCTACCAAGTTATTGCGATGCAGGTTCTAATTCAGATGATTATGAATATATCTCAAATGTAAATTTAGCTGATATAGATAAGACATCAGGAGCAAGTA
>JAQVPT010000056.1 GCA_028701945.1 Bacteroidales bacterium | reverse complement strand
ATCATCACTAATTTGTAATTGGTATCCTGCTTGATTCAATTTTTTCTCCATAAAGCTAATCTGTAGTTTTGTAATACCAGCTATTTGCTCGAGAGTAAGAGGAGTAAACATTATAATGTCATCAACTCGATTTAGGAACTCTGGACGTATGTGAGCTTTTAAGGCATTCATAACTTGGATTGATATTTTTTCGTTATCAAAATTGCCTTTCCCGATTTGTTCCTGTATAAATTGAGACCCAATGTTTGAAGTCATAATAATAATAGTGTTTTTAAAGTTTACTGTGCGCCCTTTATTGTCTGTTAATCTTCCGTCATCTAAAACTTGAAGTAATACATTAAAAACATCGGGGTGAGCTTTTTCGATTTCGTCAAGTAAAACAACAGAATAAGGTTTCCGGCGTACAGCTTCGGTTAATTGTCCGCCTTCATCGTAACCAACATATCCGGGAGGAGCTCCTATTAAACGAGACACGGTATGTTTTTCTTGGTACTCGCTCATGTCGATACGTGTCATCATGTGTTCGTCGTCGAACATAAATTCTGCAAGAGCTTTTGCCAACTCGGTTTTGCCAACTCCTGTTGAGCCTAAGAAAATAAACGAACCGATAGGTTTTTCCTCATCTTGCAATCCTGCACGAGAACGTCTGACAGCATCAGCCACAGCAGTAATTGCATCGTCTTGTCCAATTACTCTTTTGTGAAGTTCATCTTCTAATCTAAGTAGTTTTTCTCGCTCGCTTAATACCATTTTGCTGACAGGTATTCCTGTCCATTTGCTAACAATTTCTGCAATATCTTCGGAGTTTACAACTTCATTGACAAGTGCGTGTTCGCCTTGAATTTTTGATAAGTTTTGCTTTTGTTCTTCAATGTTTCTTTGACTTTCGACTATTTTACCATATCTAAATTCTGCAACTTTGCCATAATCTCCACTGCGTTCGGCTTGCTCAGCCTGGAGTTTGTAGTTTTCGATATTTTGTTTCTCAGTTTGAATGCTATCTATTATGACTTTTTCCTCTTTCCATTTTGCGGTAAGAGCATTGCGTTCTTCGTTAAGATTTGATAGCTGTTTTTGAATATCTTCTATTTTTATCTTATCTTTTTCACGCTTAATGGCTTCTTTTTCGATTTCTAATTGCTGAATTTTACGATTTAGAACGTCAATTTCTTCAGGTACAGAGTTTACTTCTAATCTAAGTTTTGAGGCGGCTTCGTCAATGAGGTCGATAGCCTTGTCGGGTAAAAAACGGTTGGTTATGTAACGATACGAAAGTTCTACTGCTGATACAATAGCTTCGTCAAGGATTCTAACTTTATGGTGAGTCTCGTATTTTTCTTTTAATCCACGCAAAATTGAAACAGCATCAATAACATTAGGTTCATCAATTAAAACAGTTTGAAATCTACGTTCAAGTGCTTTATCTTTTTCAAAATATTTTTGATACTCATTAAGTGTAGTTGCTCCAATAGCTCTAAGTTCGCCACGAGCTAAAGCAGGTTTAAGGATATTAGCAGCATCCATTGCTCCTTGTGTTTGTCCGGCTCCAACAAGAGTGTGTATTTCGTCAATAAAAAGCACTATTTCGCCATCGCTTGTTACCACTTCTTTGATAACAGCTTTAAGTCTTTCTTCAAATTCACCTTGATATTTTGCTCCTGCGATTAAAAGTCCCATATCTAAAGAATATATTTGCTTTGATTTAAGAGTATCTGGAACATCGCCTTTAATTATCCTATGTGCAAGTCCTTCTGCAATTGCAGTTTTACCAACTCCTGGCTCTCCAATTAATAGCGGATTATTCTTTGTTCTTCGCGAAATTATTTGAAGAATACGTCTAATCTCTTCGTCTCTCCCGATTACAGGGTCTAATTTTCCGCTTTGTGCTCTTTCGTTGAGATTTATGGCATATCGGTTTAGAGAATCGTAAGTTTCTTCTGCTGTTTGAGAATTGATTGTACTGCCTTTTCTTAAATCAAGAATTGCTTTTTTTAGATAGTCTTTTTTTAAGCCTGCATCTTGCATCATTTGTCCTATTGTATCTTTTGATGATGCAAGTGCGATGACAATATGTTCTAGTGAAACAAATTTGTCCCCAAACGTATTTTTGATTTTTTGAGAATCTTGCAATACCGCTTGAGAGTTTTTTGAAAGATATGGAGAGCCGCCTTCAACTTTTGGATATGAATTTACTATGCTTAATGTTGCCGTTTCAAATGTCCGTCTGTCAATTTCTAGTTTAGATAAAATCATGTTTATAATTCCATCTTTGTCATCAAGCACAGCAAGTAATAAATGCCCAGTTTCAATTGCTTGATTTTTATTTTCTTTAGCCTTGAGTACTGATGCCTCAATTACCTCTTGTGCTTTGATTGTATAATTGTCTAAGTTCATGTTTTTGTTAGTTTTTTTATTGTCAATTGTATATACTCAATTCTTGAACCATTTGCTTGAACATGCCAATATGTCGCTTGTAGTATATGGAAAGATGACAAAATGGCGTGTTGTGTAGTGTGCTTATCGTAGATAATAAAAATTGTTTATGTTCGTTATTAATTACCCTACATTAATAAATCTCACTAAATTAAAGAGAAATATATACCTATTCAATAATTTAAGTTACTTGCATTTGCCACAAAAATAATTCATAATAAATTTTTTAGTACATGACAAAAATTATTAGTCAATTATAAACTAATCACTTATTAACAATTCATCATTAATAAGCAATGTTAGAAGCCTTTTATAAAACTCTACCATTCAGCACGTTAGGTGTTTTTCTATTTTTAGTTATAAACCCAAAGGACTAAGGGTGAAATAAAACTTTTGCTCACAAGTTTATGCCCTATGGGCAAAGTTTACTAAGGAGTATGTTTTTTTATTGACATATATGTCCTACGGACAAAAGAAACAGTTTACAAATCTAAAACTTTAATAATGTGTCAATAGACAAAAACAAATACGGTTTTGTAAATCTAAAACTTTAGCATACAATTTTTGTTTTGTAGTCCGTAGGACTTCAATGTCAATAAAAAACAACAATTAACTCTCTGTTTTGTCCGTCCGTAGGACATAAACATTTCTGATTTTTTTTCTACAAATTTAGTACATGGCAAAAATTATTAGTCAATTATAAACTAATCACTTATTAACAATTCATCATTAATAAGCAATGTTAGAAGCCTTTTATAAAACTCTACCATTCAGCACGTTAGGTGTTTTTCTATTTTTAGTTATAAACCCAAAGGACTAAGGGTGAAATAAAACTTTTGCTCACAAGTTTATGCCCTATGGGCAAAGTTTACTAAGGAGTATGTTTTTTTATTGACATATATGTCCTACGGACAAAAGAAACAGTTTACAAATCTAAAACTTTAATAATGTGTCAATAGACAAAAACAAATACGGTTTTGTAAATCTAAAACTTTAGCATACAATTTTTGTTTTGTAGTCCGTAGGACTTCAATGTCAATAAAAAACAACAATTAACTCTCTGTTTTGTCCGTCCGTAGGACATAAACATTTCTGATTTTTTTTCTACAAATTTAGTACATGGCAAAAATTATTAGTCAATTATAAACTAATCACTTATTAACAATTCATCATTAATAAGCAATGCTAAAAGCCTTGCATAAAACTCTACTATTCAGCACGTTAGGTGTTATATTTGCTCACAAGTATTGGTTTTCGAGTTACTCGAAAACCAGATTGTGGTCGAAAACCAAATTGTGGCAGTAACGAGAAAAGCAGATTGTGAAATATCAAACAGAAATAGATATTGTTAAATTTTTGTCATGTACTTAGATTAATTTTAATTAAAATAAACAAAGGTTTTTATCATATTTGAAAATAAATATCGTATTTTTACATTGATAAATATTTATTAATTTAAACATAAACAAATATGAAACGATTATTTCATATTGCGTCTGGAATTTTAATAGTTTTATTTAGTTGTAATGTTTTAGAAAATTTAAGATTATTATGAAACTGAAAATGGTAAGATTTAATTTATTTATCACCTTAATTTTAAGTGTATGTTTATCATATATTGCAGCAGCTCAGAATTTTATAAAGATTCCTCAGCAGAGTTTTAATTTGTTAGGATATAGTTATTATGATTTTGAATTTTTCGCAACAGTCCCAGAAATAGAAATGTCTAATTTTATTACTTTAGGTGAGTATAAAGAGTTTTTAAATGATATAAATCGAGACTCTACTGAATTGTTTTATATTAAATATTTACCTGATTCGATAATTTCATTTTGCGATAAAACGTATTCTGATTATCTTCAAGATGTGAAATATGAACAATATCCTGTTGTTGGGGTAAGCTGGGAAAGTGCTTTGGCTTTTTGTCGGTGGAAAACTTTAAACGATAATAAATCTGAGGATGAGCAATCTTATTATCGTTTACCGCTTACGTCTGAATGGTTGTCGGCTTATCAATATTTAGATAAAAATCATATTGCTAATGATATGAATAAAACCTATTCAGACTTATTGTATTGCACTGTGGATGAAACTATAATTTCACCGAAAATTTATGAGGATGTTTTCCATTTTGATCGCATTTATTATCATAAATCTGATGACTCTGGACATCTTAGACGAAAAAGAATTATTGGAAGTAATTACCGTTTTACACAACACACATTTCTTAATGGCGGAAACTATCTTATGTCTGATGAGGGTGCAGTTTATACAGCTTTCAGAATTGTAAAAGTGCCTGTGAAACGAAATGAGAAATATATGAAGTATTTTGATCTCTAATAAATTTTAAAAATGAAATTAATATTACTAGATGTTCTGTTTATCATTTTGTTAGCCTCTACTACTTTTTGTCAGGAGGATGTAAAAACTTATGATTGTGAATATTATAGCATGTCGTATAGTTTGTTAAATAATAAATTAGGTGGTGAATTTATTGAATACTACAAAGACGGAACAAAGAGCGTTCAAGGTAAATACCTTGATAATCAACGAATTGGAGATTGGAGTTTTTGGGATGCTTCTGGAAATCTGGTCTTAAAGAGAAAATATGTGAATAACTTTGTTTTTGAGCAATTATACCCTCAATTACAATTGGACGAATCATTGAAATTATTGGACGGATGTAAATATTCCCCAGAAAAAAATGAACAAGATTATTATAGTTATCGCCATATTCGTGAAAATTCAGTGTTGTATAGTAAAAAAGTAATCTGCAATGTGTTGGCAACTGAAAACTTAGAATGGTTTCCAAATGGAGAGTTTTTACAAGTATTAAAAGATAACAAAGCTTCTGATGATTTTCTTGTTTTTGCGATATTTGAATCTTACAAGTCGGGTCTTATGCAGATTGATGATTTTGATAATCTGAAATTGATTGCATTTAAGTTTACTGAAGAATATGTTTTTGATCGAGATGTTCAAATGATGGAGTCGCGAATTATATTTATTTGTCCAGTGTTTAAAAATACAACGACAGGAGAGGTGTCTGATCAAAATTGGTTCTATTTTCCAAAATTAGTTCCATATTTTGCAAAAATGAAGACACAACTGACAAATGATGATTTTGCGATTAGTAATTTATCTGATATTTTCTTTTTTCAGAATTTTTCAAAACAAATTTGTGGAGAATATCAACTAACATCTGATTATTTAGGTTTAATTGATATTGAAACCGATTTTTATAAAGATGCTGCGTCCAATACAAATAAGTATCAGGACGAGAATTTTAGGATACTTTTTGAAATTATTCATGTGGAGAATAAACTCATAATTTCAAATTATTCAAGATTGTAAAAAGCTTAATGGTATTTCGATTTTTATTTAAACCTATACCTTGCACCAATTCCGATTGTAAAATATGGGTATGCATAAAAGTTTCCGCCATTAGGTTTTTGAAACTCAACACCTCCGCTTATCATCGTAGATAGTGCAAATGCTCCTGAGCGGTTTAGTTTGTATGATATAATTAGCGGGACATAAAGTTTTAGTATTAATTGTGAATTTGCAGCCAATTTTTCGTCAGTTCTCGTTAAGTCATTTATGTTTTGTTTGCGGCTATACTGGTCGACATATCCTATATTGCTCGATTTAGAATTGGTAAAAATCATTTTATCAAGTATGCCGTAAAGTCCAGTAAAACCTAATCCAACTTCTCCTCTTAGGGTTGGTTTTGGAGACGAACTTATAGTGTAAGTTATATCTATTCCTACTTCTGTCGATTTATGTTGAAATTCTTGTTGTAAAATTATTGTTGTGTCAAGATTGGTAACATTTTCTGAATTAAAAACGGCAGAGTCTGTAAATGAATGATAATCTGTCTTGTATGCTGCATCAAGTCTGCTACCTGTCGCGACACATAAACCGAGTGAGAAATTTCCATAAAAACTCGAATTTTCATCAATTAATTGTTTTTGAAAGTTAAGTCTCGAATAAATTTCTGAGCGATTATTGTGTATAGTCGTTGAGTCAGAGTTTGGCCAAATAGGCGATTGAAAATTTGAAATCTCGTGAATGTGGTCTAGGTATGATGAATTAAAATTAAAAATAGCACCTGAATAATGAATACTGATATCGTTTAGTTTATAATGTGATTTGAATTCTGGCTCATCCTCAGCATCAGGATTATATTGCGAAAATGACATCGTGTATAATCCTAAAATAAATAATATTGTTAGAAAAAATCGCATGGTAAAAAATTTCGTTGTAGCAAAATTAACATATTTGAAGTAATCAAAATGCTATAATGTGATAACTTATTAAATGCAAAAAGTTAAAAGGTTTTACTAACTCAAGTTCTCGAACCAAATGAACACTACCGTTTCAGCAAAAAAACATTAACAAAGTAGCATGCAAATAGTTATTATACAAATTTAATGTCATATTGGTATTAGACACAACAATCCAAGACTATTGACAACGCCATGTTATAAAACATTACAGCCGGTAAGAATGGACTGTTTTCCACGACAATAAATAAACATAGAAACATCAAATTATAGAGGACTTTAGAATTTAGTTCGCAAAACGGGGGGCGTTCAACTATTTGCAGGTCGTTGCAGTAAAAGCTTTAAATACGCCGATGACAGCAGTACACAATTAACTTTGTGGTTACATGGTGTCTGCAAGAACCGAGTTTACGAACTCAGTGCAGTTAAAACCACCACTTTTTGTGTCTTTGCAAGAAAACGGGTTGTTGGTTTACTCACTTCGGACGTGAGCTCCTAGCAGAGTTAATCGGTAATCAGTTTATCAGCTCGCTGTTGACTATCGATTACATATTCACGCCCGCCGCTTCTATTTCTCCCAATATAAATATGTTACAAATCACTTTTTGCTAAAATTAACATTAAATTAGTGTTTAAATTTTTTATATTAGATAAAAAATATCATTTTTGTTAAAAATAAAATTATAAATTAAAAAAAAAGAATTATGTCAAACGCAGTAAAAAGAACTTCCCAAGATTATATCGATCTTGAAGCAGAGTACGGAGCACATAACTATCATCCACTACCAGTTGTATTAGAAAGAGGCGAAGGTCCTTTAGTATGGGACGTTGAAGGAAAACAGTACTTCGACTTTTTAAGTGCATATTCTGCAGTTAATCAAGGTCACTGTCATCCTAAGATTATTAAAGCGTTAACTGATCAAGCTCAAAAACTAACACTCACATCAAGAGCTTTTTACAACTCAACTTTAGGCGATTACGAAAAATACATTACCGAATATTTTGGCTATGATAAGGTTTTACCTATGAATACTGGTGCTGAGGCAGACGAAACTGCACTTAAACTTTGCCGTAGATGGGGATATGATGTAAAAGGAATTGCAGAGAATCAAGCTAAAATTATTGTTTGTGAAGGAAACTTTCACGGACGTACAATTACAATAATCTCAATGTCAACAGATCCCGATTCAAGAGGTGGGTTTGGTCCTTACACTCCTGGTTTCGTGATTGTTCCTTATAATGATTTAGGTGCATTAGCAAAAGCATTAGAAGATCCTAATGTTGCTGGATTTTTAGTTGAACCTATCCAAGGCGAAGCTGGTGTCTATGTTCCTGAAGATGGATATTTGAAAAAAGCTTATGAGCTTTGTAAAGCTAAGAATGTTTTATTTATCGCTGACGAAGTTCAAACAGGTATCGCAAGAACTGGTAAACTCCTTGCATGTGATCACGAAGGCGTACGCCCCGACATTTTAATTCTTGGTAAAGCTCTTTCAGGAGGCGTTATTCCTGTTTCTGCTGTTCTTGCTGACGATGAGATTATGTTAACAATTAAACCAGGCGAACACGGATCAACTTTTGGTGGATTCCCACTTGCTGGCAAAGTCGCTGTTGCAGCTCTTGAAGTAGTTAGAGAAGAAAAACTTGCCGAAAGAGCAGAATATCTTGGCAAAATCTTCCGTGAAGAGATGAGCAAGATTAAATCACATATGATTGAATTAGTTAGAGGCAAAGGTTTATTAAACGCTGTCGTAATACACAACAAACCTGGAAAAACTGCTTGGGATGTTTGCATTAGAATGAAAGAATTAGGTGTTTTAGCAAAACCAACTCATGGTAATATTATTAGATTTGCTCCTCCAATTGTTATCACCGAGGAACAACTTCGCGAAGCTATCGAACTAATAAAAGACGCATTCAAAGAATTTGAATAAAATAATTTTCTAAAAAACTGCCGTTATTGTCTTTTTAAGATAAAAGTGCGGCAGTTTTTTTATTAATTTAATCAGTCTGGTTTTACCAATGAGAAACCTAGCAATTGGCGATATTCACGGATGTTACTACACTTTCAGAAAATTACTGGATAAAATTAACTTATCCAAAGATGATAATGTCTATTTGCTTGGTGATATGGTAAATAGAGGAACAAATAGTAGCAATGTCCTAGATTTGATAATCGATCTACAAAAAGAGAATTACAATATTTTTCCTATACGCGGAAACCATGAACAATTAATACTAAATTTACTTGACGAAGATCCACAAACAAAACATAAATACCTTAAATATTACAAATCTGCTGACTTGTTTAATTCAAAAGATACGCTAAAAAAACGTTATCTAAAACTTTTAAATGATATGCCTTTCTATTTAATGAATGACAATTCTATTTTCGTTCATGCAGCTTTAGACCTCAGTCGTGAAGATATTTTTGATAATAAGGATTTTATGCTTTACTCAAGATATCAGCGTGGCGGAATAAAAAATCTTAATGGGAAAAGACTTTTTCATGGTCATGTCGCAACAAATATTAAAATAATAAAAAATAGCGTAGCCCAAAAAGAAGCAATAATCGGTATAGACAACGGATGCATTTATGCACGCAACAGAAAAGGTTTTGGAAGATTACTTTGCATAGATACTGATAGTCTTGAGATTATCTCGGTAAAAAATATCGAATAAATGGATGGAAGCAAAAAAATACGCGAACAAATAAAGCAAGGCGAAGGTCTTCATCTTGATTTCAAACACAGCATAAACGATTCTAAAAAAATTGCTCGTTCACTCTCCGCATTTGCAAATACTGAAGGCGGAACTTTACTTATCGGAGTTCGAGATAATGGAAGTATTGCTGGTATTAAGTCAGATGAAGAATATTACATGATAGAAACTGCTTCGCTTGTTTTTTGTAAACCAAATGTTGAGTTTACGCATAAAATATGGAACATTGATGGTAAAAGTATTCTAGAAATAATTGTTGCACCTGGCAATAACAAACCTTATCTCGCTCCAGATTATAAGGATGTTTACAAAGCATTTATAAGAGTAAAAGATGAAAATTTTGTCGCTAATAAAATCATTGTTGATGTGTGGAAACGCAAACAAAAAGGGTTTAAAGGCATAAAACTTATTTATGATGACGTTGTTGTAACACTATTTAACGAAATAACAGAAAACGGAAGCATTACCAAGTCGCAGCTCACTAGAATTACAGGAATTAAAAGTCAGAAAGCAAATACTCTTTTAACAAATCTTATGTTAATGGAAATTCTTGAGACCGAAATCAGCGAAAGCATTACCAAATTTATTTTCCATAAAAATTACCTAAAAGACCTTGAACAATGAAGTATAATTACGAATATCCACGAGCATTAAATACAGTTGACATAATAATCACCACTGCTGAAAATAAGATATTATTAATCAAAAGACTTAATGAGCCCTACAAAGACATGTGGGCTTTACCAGGTGGTTTTATCGAAATGGACGAAAAACTTATTGACTCAGCAAAAAGAGAATTAGAAGAAGAAACTAATCTTAAAGACATTGAATTAAAGCAGTTTAGGACATACGGCGACCCCGGACGTGATCCACGAGGGAGAAATATTACTGTTGTATTTTATGGGACTTGCTCCTCTCCAACTGATGCAAAAGCTGGAGACGATGCCTGCGAAACTCAATGGATTGATATTAATAACTTACCAAAAATGGCTTTTGATCACCAAACAGTAATTGAAGATTTTACAAGCACAATCAAGATTAATTAATTTTAACAACCATCAATTTAATGTTTTTGTCTGATAAATTTTGAGAGTATTCTTTAAAAAATCTGATATTTTTAATCAACCATCTTTTAAACATATCATCACTAAAATAATAAAGTATAGTGTATTCCACATCCGCTTCATAAACAAATTTATCTTTGTTGGGAAAAGATGTAAAATGTTTAATTTTATCTTGGAAAGATTCTATTTTGATACTGTCACAAAAGTCCTCGTAACCTCTTAAAACCAAATTCCCGCAAGGATGCATTTTCCCAATACCGTTTTCAATAAAATTAACAACATCTTTACGATCTTGACTAAAACATCCAAAATAAAATACCGAATCGGGTTCGCTAGTTTTATAAATAAGTCCTCGAGGAAATAATAAAACCTTTTCATCGGACACTACAATATCACCTTCATCAAGTCGCAATCGTCTATAATTTTGCGAATCAGCATTCACATACGACACAACAAATAAAGAGCTAATAAAAACAAGTAGTAAGTTTCTCATAATCTTAGACATGATTTATAGCTGTAACAGGATCTAAGCTAGCTGCTTTGCGAGCTGGAGCAAAACCGGACACCACACCAATTACAACTGAAATAATAGCTCCTGAAGCAATGTTTTGAAAGCTTAATACAAAAGTAAGAGGCGTCATTCCAGAGACTAATAATGTCAGCATCCAAACCAGCACCAAGCCAATAATTCCGCCAACAAGACTAAGCACAACAGCTTCGGTAAGGAACTGTGTAAGAATAAGATACGATTTTGCACCAATCGCTTTTTGAATTCCAATCTGGCGTGTTCTTTCTTTGACAGAAACAAACATAATATTAGCAATTCCAAATCCGCCAACAAGTATTGCAAAGCCACCAATAATCCAACCAGCAATATCAATAATTGCAAAGATACTATCAAGACCTTTAGTTATCATACTCGCTTGATTAATAGCAAAATTATCTTCTTCCATAGGTTTTAAACGCCTAATAGTTCTCATAATAATGCTTAACTCATCAGTCAATTGATTTACAGGAATATTTTCCTTGGCACTAACAGTAATAAAAGGATTAAGTGCATCGGATTCAACATCAAAAATAGTTTTACCATAAGTTATTGGAGCAAGCACCGTCATGTCCATACTATTATTGAACATATCCTCACCTTCTTTTTTAAAAACGCCAATTACACTTAATTTATTACCACTTATCTCAATAGTTTTACCTAGCGGTTCGGCTCCCTGATACAGTTCATCTGCCACAAAAGAACCAATTATTGCAACATTTTTACCTGTATATGATTCCTGTTCGCTAAAATACCTCCCTTTATCAATATTAAAATCACGAATGTTTCCGTAATCGTGAGATGCAAACATAATTCCAGTGTTTTCGAGGGCGATATTGTTGAACTTAACAGTTTTAGATGTTGATGCAACAAAAGCTACCTCATCGGCAAAAACCGATCTTTCTTTTACCATTTCAGCTTCATCAATCTTTGCCAAAGGACGCTGAACATACTTCCACCATGGATAATCGCTACCAAAAGACCAAGGCCATTTTTGAATATAAATAGTGTTGTTCCCAAGTGAACTGACATTATCTCTTATGGTTCGCTCAAGAGAGTCGATAGTTGTCATTACACTAATAATAGAAAATATACCAATGGTAACTCCTAATAAGGACAAAAATGTCCTTAACTTATTATTGATAAGCGAAGAAAAAGCAAATTTAATACTATCACCAATTAGTCGTAAAAATATCACAGGTTAAAAGTTTGAACAAAGATATGTAAAATTGTTGGAAAGATTAACCTATGTTTTATCAGTTTTTTATTCGTCGGCAGATTTGTCAAATCTCTCATTTGGCAAGCCAAACAAAGCCCTAAGTAATCCGTGTATAACTGCATAAGGAATAAAGATAATCCCAATTATTAACATACTTAACTCGTAAAACAAGTTGCTACCTTTATAAGGTTTTCCTTTAAGTCTTGATTGGAAAGCACTAAATGGAATTCCATACATATTACCAGCAATCATAACTTGACAAGCCGAAAGGATAATGCGAGCTTCTTTTTGGCCATATTCTTTTTCAATGGACTCATAAGCATATTTTTTAGGAAAGCCTCTTGAATCAGCAAAGTGTTGAGCAAACATGATTGCTTTGGCTTCTTCGGGCTTTATAAAAGCATCTCCCCCACTTAAAAAACTGCTAATTTCGTCATTACTCATGCCTTGTTGCAAAGCCATTTTAGTATGTTGATATGAGCAAGCTGCACAGCCATTTACCTCAGTTACTGCTAATTGCAAACGCTCAACAAAACGCTTATCAACTAATTTGCTTTTACTATTACCACTAAGTTTTGACATTGCTCGCGGAGCATAAACTATTGAACGATACAATTCCCCCAAACTAAACTTACGCTTAAACTCGTTTCGTAAAGTTACAGCTTCTGATAATGTCATAGTCTTTTCCATATTCTTATTATTAATTATTACAATTTAAACAAAGTTTCTGAAGTACCTCTAAACCTTTTTCTAATGTTTCTAATTCCTCTTGTGTAAATGCTACTAACCAACTATCTAACTGACTGTCAATACGATTACTAATATTAGACAATATGTTTTCGCCTTCGTTTGTTAAAGAGATATAAACTTTCCGTCTGTCCACAATATCATTTGTACGAGTTACATAAGCCATTTCAATCAGCTTGTCGATTAATGATGTCATTTGCGGTTTTGTTATGCTTAACATACTCACAAATTCTGTAACGTATAATTTTTTATCCCCCTCTAACAACTTCAGAACCATAAGATGTTGTAAAGAAAAATCAAGATCTAAATCCTTTAAAATTGATTTTCCAAATTCATTTTTCATATTCCTACATAATTTTATCGGAATATCTAATAAAAGTTTTTTGAGTTCTATATTATTCATAAATAATTTAGTTTCTTAACACAACAGTTTAGATTCATAATAGTTTATAAAGTGAACAAAGATAATTTAAATTTTGATAAATGTGTTCTATAAAAAGAGTTATTTTACTCTAAATAAGACAGTTTAAATACTTACACCAATAAAAAAAGCCCGCAATAATGCAGGCTTAATTTTGATGAGATATAAATGATTAATAGCCTTTACGTTTTACGTAATGGGTATGTAATAATTCGTGAGATTTATGTCCGTTTGGTTTACCAAGGAATTCTTCGTATATAGCGGTAATCTCAGGATTTTCGTGTGATTTTCTGATAGGCATATTTGCATCTTCTTCATATATTGCTTCCATACGTTTCGCACGAATTTCGGGAGAAGTAGGAATTGGTTGTCCACCACCACCGAGGCAACCACCTGGGCAAGCCATGATTTCGATAAAATGATAATTTACTTCACCATTAAGTACTGAAGCCATAAGTTTGTTTGCGTTAGCAAGCCCGTGAGCGATAGCACAACTTAACTCTGCACCTTCAAGAAATCCCCACTCAGGCAAGACATCTTTCATGAGCACTTTGGCTTCTTTAATACCTTCAAATCCGCGAACAGGAACGATATCGAGGTTAGCAAAAGGCACTTCACGACCAGTAACAATTTCGTAAGCAGTTCTAAGAGCAGCTTCCATAACACCACCAGTAGCACCAAAAATTACAGCTGCACCAGATGAGTCTCCCATAATTGAGTCATATTTCTCGTTTGGAAGGTCTTCAAAACAAATACCTGCCTGACGAATCATCATAGCTAATTCACGAGTAGTAAGCACATAATCAACATCTTTAAAACCACTATCTCTCATTTCGGGACGGTCAGCTTCGTATTTTTTAGCAGTACAAGGCATAATAGAAACAGAAATTACATTTTCTGGTCTTAAGCCTTTTTTATGAGCATAGAAAGTTTTTGCTAATACTCCAAACATCTGCTGCGGTGATTTACAAGTTGAAACGTTTGGTAACAAACTTGGGTATTTATGCTCAATAAATTTAATCCAACCTGGTGAGCAAGAAGTAGTCATAGGCAAAGCTACAGTTTCGTCTTTATCTACGAGAGCTTTTTTAAGTCTGGTAAGCAACTCAGTGCCTTCCTCCATAATTGTAAGATCGGCACTAAAATCAGTATCAAGTACAGAATCAAATCCGATGCGTCTCAAAGCTGCAACCATTTTGCCTGTAACTCTATGCCCTGGCTCAAGTCCAAGATCTTCGCCTAGTCCAATACGAACCGAAGGAGCAGTTTGAACTACTACATGAACATTAGGATTATTTACTGCATCCCAAACCTGATCAATGTAGTTCTTTTCTACCAATGCTCCGGTGGGACATCTATTTACACACTGTCCGCAATTTGTGCAAACTACATCGTTCATTGATTTATCAAAGAAAGTAGAGATTTTTTGCTTGTCGCCTTTGTA
>JAQVPT010000055.1 GCA_028701945.1 Bacteroidales bacterium | reverse complement strand
CACTCTTTAATTGTTGCAAGGCTAAATCACGCATTGCAATGTACTCAGGACTTTCTGTTTTCTTTACCATAATTTTACAAATTTAATAATTGTTTTGTTATGGACAGACTTCAGAATACAGTCTCTTACAGAATCACAGAATCACAACTTTACATAAACAAGAGATGATGTGTGAGCAAACCCTACTTCAGCCCATCAATTTTCTTCAACTCGCTATCATTTAACATTTTACAGTTTTCTAATATCAAAGTATTAAAATACATTTGGCAAGTAAATTCCAAAACTTCCATTCTATCAAAAGCTTGAAAGAGAGAATTTCCTATGCAAATTGCACCATGATTTTTCATTATTGCTGTATCAGCATTTTGCAGAGACGAGGCACATGCTTTAGCAAGGTCTTCTGTTCCCATAAGTTTGTAATCAACCATTGCAATCTCGCCAAGTACGAATCTCGCTTCGCCAGTCATTGACGAAACTGGTTTGATGTCTGTTACCGCAAAAGTACTTGCATACACAGGATGTGCATGAACCACTGCAAAAATATCTTTGCGAGTATTATAAATATCTTGGTGCATTGCAAACTCCATACTTGGTTTAAGTTCGGGAGTCAAATTTTTACCTTTAGGATCAAAAATAATTATCTCCTGCCATTTGATACAAGACTTATCTGTTTGGCTCGCTGTTAGAAATATATATCCATCTTTGTTTTTCATACTTACATTACCACCACTCGAAGTTGTAAGTCTTTGTGCGTATAAACGCCGCATTGTTTTTGCAACGAATCTTCTTTCTTCTTTAAATATCATTTTAAAATAATTTTTTAATAGATTCTGTATTTGCTTTTACGATTCCTTTTTCTGTAATTATTCCGGTAATAAGTTCTGCTGGAGTTATGTCAAAAGCTGGATTTGAGGCTTTAGAACCAGGACTAACAGTAAGAATAGTATGAAAATTACCATTATTATCTTTCCCATAAGAATAAATTACTTCCTCCTCTCCTCTTTCTTCAATTGGTATTTTTGTTCCATCAGGAGTATTTAAGTCGATTGTACTAATTGGAGCTGCAATATAAAATGGAATTCCGTAATATTTTGCTGCAATTGCTTTCTCAAGTGTGCCTATTTTATTTGCAGTATCGCCATTTGCTGCAATTCTGTCAGCACCAACAATCATAATATCAACTTTTCCTTTTGACATATAGTGAGCACCTGCATTATCTGGAATAATTGTATGAGGAACACCATGTTGATTAAGTTCCCAAGCTGTCAATCTAGCACCTTGAGAACGTGGACGGGTTTCATCAACTAAAACATGAATATTTTTACCTGCATTGTGTGCAGCATATATTGGAGCAAGTGCCGAACCAAAATCAACAAGTGCTAACCAACCTGCATTACAGTGTGTTTCTATTGTAAAACCACCTTTTATTAACTCGTTACCATAAACTCCGATTAATCGTCCATGTTCTGCACATTCGTCAGCAACAGCATGAGCCTCTGCAATTGCGAATTCTTTTGAAGTTTCAGCAGCTTTTAAAACTCTTGTTGTAGCATAAGACAAATTTACCGCAGTTGGACGAGTTTTATCTATTTGTCGCTTTGCTGCTTTCAGATTTTGCAACAAATTTTTATCATCTGAATTCAAAATTGCTTGCAACATTGCATAGCCTCCAGCAGCACCAATTGAGCCAGCACCACGAGTTATCATTGTACTAATTGCATCGCAAGTATCATCAATAGTTTTGCAATAATGTATCGCAAACTCAAAAGGAAGTTTGTTTTGTTCTATCATACAAACAGTAGTTCCTTCCATCCAAATTGCTCGGTAATTTTTATTATTAACTTTCATAAGCAAATATTAATCTTTACAAAAATACTGTTTTTACTTGTCTTTGCAAAAGAATAAGATTTCAATTTGGATTGTTTTTGTCCCTCCAATAAGTATTCTAAGAGCATTCTGATTTTCAGGATTTAGCAAGTTTGACAAGCAAATTTTAAATGGCATCAATGCATCCGAAGAATATTAAATTTAACAAGATGACAAATACATAAATAATATTTAATGTATATGAAACATACGACCCACACTGGCGGGTCGCAGGTTTGTAGCAATTACAATTGCTACAAACATTGGACTCCTATGGGAGTCCAACAAAACCATACAATAATTTAGTCCAATCTCAATAATTTACATAAGTACTTTTTAAAATATCGACTAAATTCAAATGAAAAATTAGAATTACAAATTTCTGTATTCATACTGTAGCAATGACATGATTACTTATTGGAATCCAAAGAAAATGAACAATCGTTTTAATAACTAGCACTAAAGGTACACACGACCCCATCTGGGGTCGCAGGTTTGTAGCAATTACAATTGCTACAAACATCGGACTCCAGAGGAGTCCAACATAATAATAAAAATAAATTTATACCCTAATGCTTCAATTACCAAGCCTACATCACTCAGAGAGGCAACACAAGAGCCATCGAAACCCACAGAGAAAAATCTATAAGAAAACTCTAAATCTTTAATCAATTAACTGTAAAACACCATCTAAGTTGAAAAAAAAACTTAGCAAAGTAAGACTTATATCGTAAATAAAGTGTAATTTTGATACAAATAAAACATAATATAATGGAAAGTAATAAATTAAATAATCTCATAAGTTGGAAAAATAGCAACACCCAAAAACCTCTTGTTATAAGAGGAGCAAGACAGGTTGGGAAAACACAAAAATGATTATTTAACGAATATAAGACATCGGACTCCCATTGGAGTCCAACATAAAAAAAGCAATAAATTTAGTATTATGGCAAATACATACACACAAATTTACATACAAATTATTTTTGCAGTAAAAGGTAGAGAAGCAATGATATTACCAAATTGGGAAGAAGAGCTCTATAAATACATCACAGGTATTGTGCAAAATAAAAAACAAAAAATGTTAGCAATAAATGGAATCAGCAACCACATTCATTTTTTTATTGGTTTTAAACCCGATTGTTGTTTATCTGATTTGGTAAGAGAAATTAAAAAATCTAGCAATAGCTTTATTAAAGATTCTGGATTTTGCAAATCTGCATTTCATTGGCAAGAAGGTTTTGGAGCATTTTCATATAGCCGTTCACAAATAGATTCTGTAATAAATTACATTGCGAATCAGAAACAACATCATCAAAAACAATCGTTCAAAAATGAATACCTAGATTTTCTAAAAACATTTGACGTAGAATATAATGAAAAATATTTATTTGAATGGAATGATGATTAATATGTAAAAAGGCGAAGTTTTAGTTTGTTTTTATTAGCAGAAGATAATGCGTCTCTTATTGGAATCCAAAGAAAATGAACAATCGTTTTAATAATTTGCACTAAAGATACATACGACCCCATCTGGGGTCGCAGGTTTGTAGCAATGTCCATTGTTACAAACGTCGGACTCCGATAGGAGTCCAACAAATCAAACAGACAAAAATCTCTACCCTACTGCATTAATCGTCAAGCCAATATCCGTCAGAGAAAAATCCAAAATGAAAGGAGAATACTGAAATTATAATATAACAAATTCAAATTACATTCAATTAATACGACCGCAGATGGGGTCGCAGGTTTGTAGCAATGTCCATTGCGACAAACATCGGACTCCGATAGGAGTCCAACAAAATCATGCAATAATTTACATAAGTACATTTTAAAATATCGACTAAAATTCAAATAAAGAATCAGAATTACAAATATTTGCATATATCGTGATGGAAAAATTTTATAAGTAAAAGAAAAATACTATTTTCACACTAAAATATTTTTAATATGAAAAAGATAGGAATTTTATTATTATTCGTTCTAATTGCTGCATTTGCTTATTCGCAGAGTACTACTTATGATGATTTATTAGATAATTTCGTTAGTAAGACTGAGCTTAAAAATGCCTCTATCGGCTTATATGCCGAAAATCTCAATACTGGTAAAATCGTTTTTAATTATAATTCAAATGTAAGTCTAGTTCCAGCTTCTGTCTTTAAGATTTTACCTACAAGTATTGCTTTAGAATTGTTTGGTCCTGAACATAAATTTAAAACAGAATTGGCATATAGCGGCTCTATAGCAAGCGATGGAACATTAAATGGGAACTTATACATTATTGGATATGGAGATCCTTGTCTTGGGTCATCAAATTATACAAATCATTATGGGGACTTAATTTCTGATTGGGTAAATAAGGTGAAAAGTATCGGAATTAAAAAGATTAATGGAGATATCATTGCAGATGCTTCATATTTCGATAGAATAAATATTCCTGATACATGGATATGGGAAGATTTAGCTAATTACTACGGAAATCCAGGCTCGTCTCTAAATTATATGGATAATCTTTACTATGTGCACTTTCAAACTGGAAATTCTGATAGAAGTCCTACAAAAATTACGAAAATTGAGCCAAATGATTTGAATCTAAATATTGACAATAAGGTATTGTCTTCTTCTACAACATGGGACGAATCATTTATTTTTTTTGGTGATGGCAAAAATGATAGAATAATTAGAGGAACTCTTCCTTGGAAAAAAGGAGACTTTTCTATTAAAGGTTCTATTCCTGATCCCGAGACATATTTATGTAATGTTTTTTCTAATACGTTAAAAACGGCAGGCATTTTAATATCAGGTGATTGCAAGATTGCATTTGATGTAGTAGATGAGAATCGAAAAGTATTTCACACAGCATATTCACCAGAGCTTTTAAAAATAACTGAAACTACTAATTTAAAGAGTTTTAACCTATATGCTGAAATGCTTTCGTTCCATATCGCAAAAAAAATTGGAAAGCCATACAAAGAAGCCGTTTTATCACATTTGTACTCAAAAGGAATTGATACAGATGGTTTAAATATTGAGGATGCGTGTGGATTGAGCCATTTTAACTCCATCACTCCAAAACAAATGACACAATGGCTAAAATATTTGAGAGAAAAATCGCCATATAAAGATGAATTTTTCTCAACTTTACCAGTTGCTGGCACAAGTGGAACTCTCTCTCGCTATTGCATAGGAACAAAAGCACAAAAGAGATTACACGCAAAAAGCGGAAGTATGACGAGAGTTAGAGCCTATGGAGGATATATTCTCAATTCAGATGGTGATGAGATTGTTTTTTGTTTTATTGCTAATAATTATTCTTGTAATAATTATGGTATGCGTCAAATATTTGAGAGTCTCTTTATTAAGATTGCCGAAATATCTGAAAAACAATATTAAATGAAAGCTTTACTTAAATCAATATATAGCTTTGTAAAAGACGATTTTAACTTTTATTTATATCTCAAAGTAATTTTATTCACTTCAATTCTAATATTTATAGAATATAAGTTTAGTGGATATTCCTTTTTTGCAGATAAATATGTTTATAATAATTTAATTTATGTCATCAACTTTGTTGCTTTTTCGATAGCCTATTATGGAGTAGTTTTAATTCTCAAAACGCACAAATCAAACACTATCAAGTTAGACAAGGAATTTTGGTTGAAAAGTTTTATTTCAATAACTATTGCAAGTCTTTATATTGGATATTTCGGTTACAATGGGATTAATTTCAACATGTCATATCCTGCAAAACGATTTTACTATTACACCGCCAATAATATTAGTGGTATTTTCACATTACTGATACCTGTTGCCTTAATTTATCTTATATTTGATCGTAATAAAGACATTCCATTTTATGGTTTAAGTTTAAAGAATTTTAACTTTAAATTAGCCACACAACTAGCACTTATTGCCATATTAATTGCTTATATTGGAAGTAGTTTTCAATCTGTATCAGAATATTACCCAATATTAGAACGCACTTCCTACAAATCTTTTGCACAAGAAATATCTGCACCAAGTTGGATCGCAGCAAGTATCTTTGAATTGGCATATATGTTTGATTTTGTAATGATAGAATTATTTTTTCGAGGTATTATGATATTTGGGTTCATAAAAATATTTGGGAAAAGAGCAATTTTACCAGTTGCTAGTCTTTATGCTGTTATTCATTTTGGAAAACCATTACCCGAAACGATAAGTTCTTTTTTCGGGGCATATTTTTTAGGTATTGTAGCAATAAATCAAAAAAACATCGGCATTGGAGTCGTTTTGCACTGCGTTTTAGCATTAGCTATGGAAGTATTTTCAGCTTAACGCAAAAAAAAGATATAACTCGGTTACCACACGATGGAATCGTGAGGTAACAGGGAATTATTAACCTAACAATTAGTTTTCGCTTTTTTTATCAATAAAAACAAAATTTTCACTAGTAAATAATTTTACTTAAATTTGTTTAATATAAATTTAATAATTATCGATATGAAAAAGATTATAACTGTTTTAATGAGTTTGATATTGTTTTATAGTTGTGATGTACTAATGCAAAGCTTAGAAACAATTGACAGTGGAACTAGTCAGGGATTAACGCAGCAACAAGTTGCAAAAGGTTTAAAAAGTGCATTAGAAGTCGGAATCGAAAAAGCAGTTAATGTTGTTAGTTTGACAAATGGTTTTTATAAAAACTCCGAAATAATGATTCCATTTCCTCAAGAAGCCATTAAAGTTAAAGAATTATGCGAAAGTGTTGGTTTAGGAAATCAAGTTACACAATTTGAAGAAAAATTAAACCGAGCTGCCGAAGAAGCTGCAAAAGGAGCAACAGGGATCTTTAAAGAAGCAATTACTCAAATGACAATCAGTGATGCGATATCAATATTAAAAGGTGGAGATAAAGCAGCAACACTATATTTACAGAGAACTACCTCCGATAAACTTTATCAAAAATTTTATCCGGTAGTAGTAAGTGCAACAGAAAAAATAATGCTTGCAAAATACTGGACTCCATTAGTAAACAAATATAACACTGTAACTAAACTAACAGGAGGAGAACAAGTGAACACAGACCTAAATGCTTACGTAACGAATAAAGCTCTTGATGGATTATACCTTATGGTCGCTAAAGAAGAATTGAAAATCAGAAAAGACCCAGTTGCTAGAGTAACTGACATCCTTAAAGAAGTTTTTGGAAGTTCTTTAAACCCTTACAATAATTAACAAATACTTAAAACCATGAAAAAGACATTGCTATTAATCGTAATTGGGTTTGTAACTGTAACGGTTTTTGCCTCTATCCCACCTCGCACACCTTTTGTTGTGCTCAAAGTTAACGGCGTTGAATATAAAGATGGAGCTGAAATATCGGTTCGATCAGGAGAAAGAATACAAATTGAAGCAATATTAAAAGGTGGAAAAAGAGATTATTGCTCTGACCCTCAAACTTATGCTAATGTTGGAAAAAACACAGTAATTACTTCACAAGGAGAAAATGGTATGACTTTCGACATTAATGGAGGACAATTTCACGGAGACTGGAAATTAAGTTCGGAAAAAGCGACTTTTAGTTCAGGTCCTGATGTTATAATAACACCTAAAAGTGATGGAAAGATACAACGAAGTGCAGATCTTGAGTTTAAACCAGGCAATTATTCAAAAGTTTTCTTCAAAGTAAGCTCTACTACCGAATGGCATTATGTTCGCAATACACCAGGAGGAAAGACTGAGCAAGATGAGACAAACCAAGGTACTGCAACATTTCATTTTGTAATTGAAGCAGAAGAAGGTGTTTGGTACTCATCTAACAATATTAAAGCAAAAGGCACAGAAGACTTCTCCGTTCGCAATAATTTAGACAGAATACAAAGCTCCTATAATGAGATTGAAAAATCACTACTTGAAAGAGATTTTTCTTCGGCGGAAATGCATTTTCAGAACTTAAAAAACAGTATAGATGAATTAAAAGGCAATATAAGTAGGGCCAAAGAAAAAGACAAAAAGTTTGAGTGTGAAGTTACTTTGATAGGATTACCATCAGACATTACGCTGAAAAACATAAAAGACTTGCGAACACTTGCAAATCTGTGGAAAGAAAATTATGATATTTGCAATAAAAATGTTACTGAGATTAATAGTCTATTATTAAATACTCAACTAACTTTTACAAATAACATTTTCAAATCTGTAATAAAGAACTATGTAAATTGGGGAACTTCTGTTCCTTCGGCTCCTGAAGATTTGCTATCTGTTTATGATCCTAGTAATATTTTTGGACCAGTTGATTTACCGAGAAAAGTTATGGGTTGGGTTGAAGAAGCCGAAAAAGATGCTTCAATTCTTAAAGACCAAATATCATCAATGCAAAAACTAAAGGAGCTTCAATCTTTTTATCAAAATAGGATAGATAGTTTTATTAACGAAAGACGTGAATTTATCAATATTCTTAATAGTTTAAAACCTGCTCAAGATTTACACAATAAAATGCAATCATTTATCAGTTCGAATCCTAATGTTGAATTTATTTCGAAATAGCTCTAATAAAAATTAGAATACTATCAGTCAATTAGATAACAGGTAACTATTTCTTGTTATAAGGATAAACAATAGAACGGAGTTCAGATTACACTCCCGAAACTCACACTATTAATTGTTTTCAATGGTGTTCATGAACTCTCTGCGGTCGGTATTTGCTCTTTTATACCAATTTGATATCAAAACGACCGAAATAAATTTAAAAGATTTTTTTGTTTTACAATCTTCAAATTTTCAGCATAGCACCAGTTACGGTTAAAATTTTAAGAGCAGTAAAACGGGAAAAGATACAGAATTTATCGGGTGTTTTGATGTCAAATTGGTATTATTCAACCGCAAATAATCTTTAGTGAATGGTGCACCCCAAGCCACCTTGTGACTTGCTAATGTTTCGGGACCTTACTCCCGAACATAAGGGACTTGCACCCTCTGAAAAAATGACACCTGTTTACTTGGCTCTATTCAAATTTATTTGTATATTTGAATTTTGTACAAAACTTTTAGACAGGTGTGCTCTGCTCATGCAGGGCATACACGCAATATAGCAAAAAGCGGTGAAGCACTTAATTAGAGATGCTTTAGCCAATTTCAACTTCAGTACGGTTTGACAGTTAATCGCTCGCAATCCGCTTCATGCCATATTACCATCTGTTATGCCTAAGTGCGAAATAAAAGACTACGAAAATTTTAAATAAATAAAATTAGACAGTAAACATGGACATAAATATCTTAACCATTATATATATTATAAACTCAGGAATTAGTTTGATAATGGGCTTCATTATGCTATTTCAAAATAGATATTCGATTAAACTTGGAACAGGATATTGGGCATCTGGTGCTTTAATAATAGGGGTAGGATTCTTGTTAAAAGCATTATTCCCAATTAACAATTTATTTAACTTTACCGAACTTCCAATTTTATTTACCATTGGCTTGTATTTGTATTTAGCTGGAATTTGGAAATTTAAAGACAAAAAGTTCAACTATTGGATCTTGATTGGTATTCCAATATTAGATGTTTTGCAAACTGTTATTTTCTATTTTATTTTCCCTTCTGTTCCTATTCAGTCAGGCATACATTACGTAGTATTAATTGTATATTTTTTACTTGCCATTTTTGAAATGATTCGATTAAACTCAGACCAAAAATACCTCAAAAAAATTTTCCTTTTAAATGCCTTTGCTTTTGCCATTTCATTAGTTTTTATGCTTTTTCTGTTTTACATTTTAATAACTGCCCCTATCATTGAACCGCTACAAGCAACTAATGCTGCAATTATTACATTTATTGTTAACGGATTTATAATGATCTCCTTAACTTTTGGATTTTTAACGGCTGTTAATATTCGACTGACCAGAGAGCTTACGGGACAATTAAAATCTAATTCTAAATTTCTTTCTATTATCGCACACGACCTAAGAGGACCAGTTGGAACCATTACAAACTTTTTGGAGTTGCTACAAAATGAAACAGAGTTAAATGAGGATGAAAGAAAAATATATTTAAACATATTAAGCGATCTTAGTCAATCCACATTTCATCTTTTACAAAATTTATTGGAATGGGGGACAAAATCAAAGAATATAAATAACTTTAAGAATGAGCGAATTGAATTAACTCAAATAATCACTGTCAGCATGGATTTTTTTAAAAGTGCTGCATTCTTAAAGTCTATCGATATAAAATTTACTGAAGATGATAAAACTTATATTTTAGGTGACTCAAACATGCTTCAAACTATTGTTCGCAATTTGATCTCAAATGCTATTAAATATACTCCTAAGGGTGGAACAATCGAAATTACAACAAAAAACACATCTCATAAAGTGCGTTTGACTATTTCTGATACAGGACAAGGTATGAAGCCTGAAGCCATTGATTCATTTTTTAAGTTTGAAACAAACAGCTCAACAATGGGTACTAATGGCGAAGTCGGTTCAGGAATTGGCCTTGTGCTTTGTAAAGAATTAACTTCAAGAATGAATGGAATAATTGTTATTGAAAGTGATGTTGGTGTTGGGACCAAAGTTATTATAGATTTTCCATTAATATAGAGTAATCAATTTATAAAATATGAGAACACCAAGACATAATCGAGTACACTGCAGATAGGCAAAACACCTATCGAAAAGCCTCTCACAGTTCTGCTGAGCTTTTGTCGAAGGTCCACCGTAAGTACGTGTTTCTTCGCTGTATTCAAGTAAGTTCCTCTATAACTATTTTTTAGCCTGCTCTGCAATTTATCGGCTTGGTGCTAACAAAATTGTTATATGTTTTAACGATATAAACATCATAAAACTAAAAGTACCTTAGTGTCCGTCTATAATGTCCGATTTCTGCGTTATGCTCGCATTGGCAACCAGTCATCCGTCAGCTGACGGAGTAAACTCCTGGTTACCAATATTTCGCAAGCCTTGAACTCGAACATTATAACTCAGACACTTGACTTTATGGACAGACACTACCTTAGTCTGCAAGTCTATAGAAGAACTTTTTCATTTGCCTTCAGCTTTATCCCAGCTAAGCATAATGCGTGAAATATTAGTAGCATGTCGACTAACCGACATAAGCAATCCTAACAATTCTAAATGTATTCCCGAACTACCAAGTGAAACTGGATTTTGACGAACAAGGCGTTCATAATGCTGCATTTCATATTCTTCGGCAAGACTGTCATATTCCTTATGTTTTTCCTTAACATGTACTACTTTTTCGAGATTAAACTCATTAAAAACTTCCATTGATCTACTAATTTGTTTCAGAGTTTTTTCTAACATTACTTCTAATTCTTGCTTGCCCTCAGGAGAAAATTTCGCATCTAATTTTATCCACTTATCTGCCTGCCGCCTCATATTCGTATTAACAATATCTGCGATCATCTCCAGTTCTTTTGCTACGTACATAATTTGGTAAGCATCATTAAACCCTTCTTTATCAGTACTTTGTGCACCTACACTAATTAAATAATTATTAATATTATCTTTCAAAAAATCTATTTCATTTTCCAATTTTTGCCATTTATCTAGGTTTGCCAAATCCTTATCAAAAAAAGGAGCAAGCGAAAGATTAAGCATCTTCTGAACTTTATGACTCATCCTATCCGTTTCTTTTTTAGCAAGTCCCAAAGCTATTGCAGGAGAAGACGTTAAAGTATGATTGATATACTTTAATTTAAATTCTTCAACATGTTTTGACGCTTTATCTGGAATTATTTTCTCTATCAATTTAGAGTAAAACTTTAAAAACGGGAATATCAATATCGTAAGACCGATACTAAAAACAGTGTGTGCATTAGCAATCTGACGTGGGACAGTACTACCCAAGTTCTCAACTGTTTCAGCAGTGTCTTTTGCATGGGGAGAAATGGCTTTAACAAAAGCTGCAAACTCAGGTATCCACCAAACGAAAACAAGTACTCCAATAAGCTTAAATAATGTATGAGCAAAAGCGACACGTTTAGCTTCGCGACTAGAATTTAAACTTGCAATAATTGCAGTAATTCCGGTGCCAATATTTGTTCCTAAAATCAAAGGGATGCATGCTTCGAGACTTAAAAAGCCTAATGATGCAATAGTTATTACTATCCCGATAAAAGCAGCACTACTATGTATAAGTGCGGTAAATACAAATCCAGCAATTATACCAACAAATGGGTTTTCGAGTTTAATCAACAAACTCAAAAATCTCTCGTCTGATCTAAGCGGATACATTGCCTGTGACATAATATACATCCCAAAAAACAATAAGCCTAATCCTAATATTGATTTTCCGATATTAGTAAATTTAGTAGATTTTGCAATCAACATAACAAGAAAACCAACTGCAACAATAAGCAAAGCATAATCTGTAATATTAAGAGCTATCAATTGAGCGGTTATTGTTGTACCTATTCCAGCACCAAGCAGCATTCCCAAAGTCTGAGCAAAACTCATTAAACCAGCTTGAACAAATCCAACAAGCATAACAGTAGATACAGTGCTACTCTGAACCATAACTGTTAATAAAACTCCAGATAGTAAAGCAACATATTTATTATAAGTAAACTTAGAAATAACATTTCTCATTTTACTACCAACCGCTGCCTGCATACCTTTACTAAGTATTTGCATACCATACAAAAACATAGCTAATCCGCCTAATAAACCAATTATCAAAAATATTATCCAACTGGATTTCCTACCAGTTACAGAATAAAGAATGCTGTTAGCAGCAATATCTTCATTTGAATTTACAAGAATTTTATAATCCCCTGCGGTGTCTCCGAGTTTAAAATAATTCACTGCAAGCCCTACTGAGTCGGTAAAAACAATTCGTTTTTCAATCTTATACCCACTTGCGTTTTCAGGAAAGGAAACAACCCTAAATATTAATTCGTGCCCCTTTATAGGATTTCCGTAATCATCCGTCACCAAAACTCTAATCGGAGTATTACTAATTTTTCCAACTGTTTGGGACTGATTATCACCACTATATGAATATATTTGGTCGTTTTGAGGTTTAACAAGAATAACTGCTCGCAAATTAATTGCCGAGAACAAAACAAAACAGAGTAAAAGAAATTTCAATCTATTCATCGAATTTAGTTTTACACAAAAATATACAGAATAATTTACTTATAGAGTATCTCATTAGGATAATTATAACACATATCAAATTTATAGATTTTATAAAATCATACTTCTATAATTAAATTTTAAAATTGTATTTTTACATTTTTAATATTGCACAAATAAAATAATTAAACTTATGCAAGTTCAATCTCCAGTTAAACGAGTTGCAGCTATTCACGACATTTCCTGCTATGGTCGCACATCTCTGTCAGTTGTAATTCCGATTTTATCGACAATGGGAATAAAGGTATGCTCGTTGCCAACCGCCTTGCTATCCTCTCACAGTCAATATGATGGATATCATTTTGTTGATCTCACAGATAACATGCCTGCAATAATTGAACACTGGAAAAAATTAGGTGCTAGTTTTGAAGTTATTTACAGCGGATTTCTTGGTTCTCACAAACAAATTTGTATTGTTGAAGATATTATAAATACATTTAATACAGAAAACGGATTTGTCGTAATTGATCCTGTTTTGGGCGACAACGGTAAAAAATACTCATCAATTAGTGATCAAATTGTTATCGAAATGCGCTCTTTGATAAAAAAAGCAGACATTATTACTCCAAACTTAACAGAATTGTTTTTATTATTAGGACAAGATTATAACATCAAAACAGAAGAAACTGAAATTAAAAATATGATGTTAAAACTTGCAAATGCAGGCCCCGAAATAGTTGTTGTTACTAGTGCTCCAGATAATAGTCCAGGACGCAAATTTTCGGTATTAGCTTATAATAAAAATGGTGATAGATTTTGGAAAGTACCAATAGATTATATTCCAGCCGATTTTCCTGGAACAGGAGATTGTTTTACAAGTGTACTAACAGGAGCTTTAATGCAAGGCGATAGCTTGCCAATAGCTTTAGACAGAGCGGTAAATTTTATTTCTTATGGTGTTAGAGCAACTTTTGGCTATAAACACGACCTAAACGAGGGAATATTATTAGAAAAAATACTTGACAGACTTAATAGTCCTATGCCTATAAGTAGCTACGAAGTCTTTTAAAAAGTGTCTGTAAGAAGGCTTTGATAACTGCGTTTCACTCATTCTGAAAACAGTCGTTTGCAAAAGGTAAACTCCCTGATTTTCATAATTCGCAAGCCTTGTTCTTAAAGCCTTCTTATCAGACACTTAAAAATTGTCAAAAAATCAACTAATATTACAAAAACAAAATCTGTGAGAATATTTCGATAACTGCGTTACGCTCATTCTGAAAACAGTTGATTCAACTGTGCTCAGCACATCGCATTTATAAAAATAAACTAACTTCGTCTTCTTACTCCATGCAAGGCGTAGTCAAATCGAGCTTTGCCTCTGCTCTTGTTTCGTTCGTCAATTCCTTAGTTTCAGAAATCTATAACCTACTGAAAGGAGCTCATGAACACAATTAAAAAATAATATTATGGTAAATAAAGCCTTGTCTTTGTCATTTTATAACATTTGATGAAGCTTAAAAATTATCAAAGACTCACCGCAAAAAATCATGCTGTTTTTACAGGCACTAATTACGTACTATATTTGTATCTTTTAATTTTTTGTGTAGGTGTCTTTTCAAAAGGATTTTTCTGGACAGTAATAATTTTTATTGCAGAAAACTTATTTACTTTAGCATTTATGTATGCTCTAAGTTCGTTTGTTAATTCAGCTATTTTTATATCACTCTCCTCTTTAAAGTTTTGATATTTCCTCTCAAGTTCCTCAAGATTAAAATGAACTAAAGCAACAAGTTTACCTTTTTGTTCAACAACAAGAGATTCTGTTACAAAATTAAAATTATTGATAATAGATTCTATTTCTTCGGGATAAATATTTTCTCCGCTCGAACCAATAATTACATTTTTAGAACGTCCTGTTATATAAACAAAATTATCTTTA
>JAQVPT010000054.1 GCA_028701945.1 Bacteroidales bacterium | reverse complement strand
TCTAAAAAATATTTTGATAGAGCAGAACTTAATCAAAAAATACTATCAATTTCGGGTGATGCAACTACGATAATTCCAAAATTAGACGAGCAATTCGATTTCGTTTTTATTGACGGTGATAAACGCGAGTATCTTGATTATTATCAGAGCATAATGTCTAAAACTACTGATAATGCCTTAATTATTGCAGATAATGTGCTGTGGGATAATAAGATTTTTAAACCTGTTGCATCTAATGATTATATGACGAAGGGAATAATTGAATTTAACGAATACATACAAAAAGACCATCGGGTAAAGAAAATTATACTTCCATTACGAGATGGTCTGATGATATTACAAAAACAATAATTTGTTATTCAACTCTATACCATGTTTGTGTACGATAGAATGGGCCTTGAAAACCTCGCACATTTAAAGTGTTTTCATCTTCAAGCCACATTTTACAATCATAAACTTTTCCGTTATTGGGGTCTAATATCCCTAATTTCATAAACCAGTCTGATTTGCGTTTTGAAAGTCCATTTACAATTTGCATACCAATAATTGGCTCGTTATATAAATTCCCCTGACATGCAGTACATAAAGGGTTTTCTACCTCTGGGCTGATTAGTTTTACAATTTTTCCGTACAACTTGCCATTTTTAATAAATAGCTCAACATGAGATTTTGCTTTGTTAGTTTCATCATCAATAGTTTTCCAAATACCAACCTCTTTTTGTGCTTTAACTGCAGTGAAAGAGAACATTATCACAGCAATAAGTAAGAATTTAATAGTGTTTTTCATATTTAGTTGTTTAAATTTTTTTCAATATTACAAAAAATATTCCATACCATTGAAAAATTACATAAAATGTTTAATTCCGTACATTCCTTAAGCTTTATCATAAATAATTCAAATTCAGTAAATATAACAAACTTTGTCGCTTATTATTAAGTGCGAAACTTGAGTTATTTATGATATAATTATTCTTTTACATCCTTAATATCAACCCAATAAAGAATATTTATATTCAGAGATTCTTCTGTTACAAAAATTGGAGCAACAGCTATTACTCTTTTACAAAATTCATCATCTTCGTAATACCATTCTTCAAGGAAGCGAAGTTGTTTTATTTGATTTTTTTCCAAAGGTGTTGGTATTGAAATATCTATAATATTTCCAGTCTTATCATCAATTTCTTGAATAGTTTCATAAATAAACCATTTATCCTCAAAATATTTTACAAAGTCTTTTTTGGGGATTTTTTCAAAGTCTTCGTAATTTCCTGTTGGATCATACAGACATGCTTGAGTTTCACCAGAGATTACCTTATCGTATATTTTTGTTAATAACCGGTCTAAATCAGACTCAGGTATGTTTTTCCAAAACCAATCACGTTCAAAATCCTCTTCTGTAATAATGTTTGCGTTAATAATTGGAACATCATACATTATTTTTTTTGTAATAACTTCTTTTTCTTTTGGTTCAGATTCTGTACTTGTACATGAATAAGTTCCAATAATTAGCATTACTAACATGCCTAAAAATGCAATTTTTCTCATAAAAAATAAATTTAGTAAAAACAACAATAATAATGGATTTGTAATTAATCAGGGTTAAGTGTTTAATTAAATTCCAAGTGCAAGTTATGAAATTTTTTTATTCAAAAATGATTTTTTGTTTAAAAAATGTTATTGCAAGGTAAAATTACTGTAATTATATGTGATATTTGATGAAAATGTTTGGCTTTTGAAAAGAATGTCTGTTTAATCTGAAACTAAGTATTACTTTTTAATAAAAGTAATTGTGTTTTGCGAAAGATCAATAATCTCCTTTTTGTAAAGTGATCCTAAGGCTTTTTTAAAGTTCTTTTTAGAGATCCCAAATACTTTGTAGATGAGTTCAGGAGCACTATCGTCATTTATATTCATGCGTCCTTTGTTTTCTTGCATATAATTGATTATTTTAGACTCAAATTCAGATATATCCGAGGCATCGTTTTTAAATAATCGCAAGTCAATTTTATTATCGTCTCTAACTTTATGAACAATTGCATTTAATTTAGTTCCAGCTTTTAAAGTTGTGAAAACTTCGTTATCATAAAATAAGCCCTGAAATTGATTGTTTACAATCGCATTATATCCAAGCGGCGATTTGTTAAGTATCAAAGCTTCAACTGATTGTCCTTCCTCGAGATTTGCTGGTTCTGATGATAAATATTTTTCGTATTTCATGCTTGCCACAGTACGCATTGTGATAGGATCAATATATATATATACAATATAGTATTTGCCAAATTCTGGTGTTTGTTTTTGTTCTGCAAATGGACAAAACAAATCTTTATCCATTCCCCAATCAAAAAAAGAACCAATATTTGTGTTAGCAACGACTTTTAGTTGAGCAAATTCTCCAACTTCTGCATAAGGACGACCAAGAAAACCACATAATTCATTTTCATTATCGTAATAAAGAAAAACCATGGCTTCGTCTCCTGTACTAAATTTTAGTACAAGATCATTGTTTTCAACTTTAACGATGCCCAAATTTTGAGCATCGAAATATAGTTTATCGCCATTGGTTTTAATTACTACTAGCTTATATGTTTTACCTGGCTCAATCATAAGTTTTTTTTACAAAGATACTTAAAATTTATTTGTTGTTTTTCTCAGCCAATTTTTTAAGTACATCTTCCTGTGTTGCAGAAGGTAAGGCTTCATATTGATGGAATTCCATTGAGTAGTTTGCTCTACCAGATGTGATGTTTCTTAATTGTGTTGCATATCCGAACATTTCCATTAAAGGCACAAAACCTGTGATTTTTTGGGAACCTTTTCTGTAGCGTCTCATCGACTCGATTTTGGCTCGTTTGCGGTTTAGATTGCCAACAACATCACCAATGTATTCGTCAGGAGTGTTAACTTCTATTTTCATTACAGGCTCTAATAATTGTGGTGAAGCTTTCATAAAGCCTTGTCTAAAACCTGCTTGGGCACAAACTTGAAACGCCATATCAGATGAATCTACTGGGTGAAATCCGCCTTCAAATAATACTATCTTAACATCGACAATTGGAAACCCTGCAAGAACACCTCTTTGTATAGCCTTTTTTATTCCTTTGTCAACTGATGGGATATACTCTCCTGGTATTTTACCACCTTTTATCATATCAATAAATTCGTACCCTTTGCCTGTATTGGGTTCCATCCTAAATACAGTGTGAGCATATTGACCTTTACCGCCTGACTGTTTTGAGTGTTTGTAGTTTACTTCAGTTATTTCGGAGATGGTTTCTCTATAAGCAACTGATGGTTCTCCGACTTCAACTTCAAGTTTAAATTCATCTTTTAATCTGTCAACGATAATTTCGAGATGTAATTCTCCCATGCCTGAAATTATTGTTTCTTCGGTTTCGTCATCATATTTTGCATTAAAAGATGGGTCTTCATTAACGAGTTTAGCTAATGCTTCGCCAAGTTTATCTTTATCTTTTTGATTTGAAGCTTGTATTTTTAATTCAATTACTGAAACTGGGATATGAATTGTTTCTAAAAGTAATTGATTATCGATATCGCAAAGAGTGTCGCCAGTTTTTGTAGCTTTCATTCCGACGAGTGCGATAATCTCGCCGGGTCCAGCTTCTTTAATTTCTTCTCTTTCTTTTGCTTTAATTCTAAAAATACGTCCAATTCGTTCAGTTTTGCCTTTTGTCGAATTGTAAATTTGCATACCGCTTCTTAGTTGGCCTGAAACTATTCTGATAAAAGTTTGCTGTCCAACATAAGGATCATTGATAAGTTTGAAGGCTAATGCAGCAAATGGCTCTTTTGGAGATGGGGTTCTGGTAATTGTTTTTTCTTCGTCATCTACATCATGTCCTATAATCGCTCCAACATCAATAGGAGAGGGAAGATAGTTAATAACGGCATCGAGTAATAATTGAATTCCAATATTCTTGTAAGCTGCTCCTGTCAATACTGGTGTTATAAGAAGTTTAAGAGTAGCACTTCTTACTGCATTCATAAGCTTTTCTGTTGGAATTTCTTCTTCATTAAAAAACAATTCCATTATTTCATCATCGAAATCTGCTACTTTTTCGATTAAAAAGTTTCTTGCTTCTTCAACTTTACTAATATACTCGGCAGGTATTTCTTTAACGACTCTTTTATTGTCTTCGAATGTAAATGCTTCGCGTGTAACAATGTCAATTACTCCAGTAAAAGTGTCTTCTGCACCCATTGGTATTTGCATCGGAACTGGGTTTGCATCTAAATATTTATGTAATTGTGAAACAACTTCTTCGAAGTTTGCACCTGTTCTGTCCATTTTATTAATAAAAGCAATACGAGGAACTCTGTATCGGTCTGCTTGATTCCATACTGTCTCGCTTTGTGGCTCAACACCACCAACAGCACAAAAAACTGCTACCATACCGTCTATAACTCTGAGCGAACGCTCTACTTCAACTGTAAAATCAACGTGTCCAGGAGTGTCGATAAGGTTTATTTGATGATCGTCCCACCTGCAAGTTATTGCAGCAGAGGCTATTGTGATCCCTCTCTCTTGTTCTTGCTTCATAAAGTCCATTGTTGCCTGACCGTTATGAGTCTCTCCAAGTTTGCGGTTTGTTCCAGTAAAAAATAAAATTCTTTCTGTTAATGTTGTTTTTCCTGCATCGATATGAGCAGCGATTCCTATGTTTCTTAATTTGCTAATTGACATTTCTAATTATATAAAATTTAGTTAATCTAAAAAAGGCTGCAAAAGTACTATAATTTTTTGTACTGTAATAAATTATCTGGCATTAGTTTGTAAAAAATATTTTGCAGCAAAATATTGGACTATTTTTGTCCTAATTGATTCTAGGAAAAACTGTAAAGAGATCATTTGAGTTTGCCTGAATGTGTTGCAAAGAAAAAAGAAAGATGCTTCTTTAAATCCATTCTCAAAAAGCTATGCAGACTATTTATTTTACACTTTAAAGTTAGTATTAATATTACAAATCTACTTTTGGGCAATAATTCCGAAGTGATTGGTTAAGCCGGAGAGTGTTTTTATGTTATTAAATTTTAATTTTTCTAAGGATTTAATAATAACATTCTCATCTATTCTGTGATCAATTGGAGGACCAGCATTTATTTCTGGGTTTTGACTTTTAGACCAATCAATAATAAGTAGTTTCCCTTTAGGTTTGAGAGTCCTGTGAACATTTCTCAACCATATTTCTGGACTAAGCATTTCATGATAAACTGTTATGCTCCAAACTGCATCAATATCATTCTCTGAAAAAGGCATTTGATTATCTTCGATAAGAATTGGGAAAACGTTGGTAGAACCGCTATTCTTCTCTATGTCTTCTGTCATTTCTGGTTCGATGTCTAAAGCAAAAATTCTTGACTTCGGATAATTTTCTGCGATAAAATCAGTCATAAAGCCAGTTCCTGCACCATAATCTACAAGGTTTTGAGGATTATCCAAGGATAGGCTGTTAATTATTATCTCAATAGGAATATTTCTTAATCTTTGGTGATTATTAAGTCTGCTTTTTCGCTTTGGGTCAAATTTTTTATCTATCATTACTTTTTAACAAATTATATATGTGTTTTGTTTTATGGGCAAAGATAAAAAAGGTTTGTGCTTTTTAGCGGTTTTATCGTGTAAATTTTAGGGCAAACGCATACTTTTCTTTTGTCATGCTTTTTGGATTGCTATGCACCAAAAAATCATGCCAACCGAGCTTGCGAGCTTAACGAAGTTAAAAGAGATTCATCGGCATATTTTAACCCTTGACTTTCACTACGTTCTGTCAAAGGTTAAAATAAATGAGTCTTTCAGACTCAAAAGTAATGAAAAACATTTGAAATTATTGTGATAAAAAAGTATGCGGTTGCCCTGGTGTAAATTTGAGTTTTAAAAATGGTAATAAATTCCTGTAATAAATCTTACGTTAGCAACTTCTTTAGGGTTTAGTGGTACGCCTTTGGAATTGTATGTTCCATCGCCAAAAGCAGCCACAGTATATTCTATTTCTGCACCTATTTGAATTTTTCCAGTGTAGAAATTAACACGTGGAGAAACTCTGTAAAAGTGTTCTATGTCTGTACCAAATCCGCCTGGTATTCCAATAATGTTTTTAGCAGTTCCAAGATTTTGGTTATATCCTGCAAAAATTCCGAAATTCCATTTTGTTCCAGTGGTAGAAATATCAATCCATCCAGTAGCACAACGGGTTGGTATATAGCTGGATTCCAAAGTTATGGTGTCTAATTGTTCAAAAACGGCATATCCTCCTGGCATCATTATACCTGTTGGATTTTCACAATATGTTCCGGCAATTTTGATATTTATTTTGCTCATTTTTGCATTAACATAAGCGAGTCCAGATAATGATGTAACAGTTTGGTTGGTGATATAGTTTGCAGCAGTAGTTAAGGACGGGAGCATTGTGTGATAATTAACTGCAAAACCAGTATTGAAAGCTGTTCCAGCATCTTTGTTAGATGTGCCATAGTTTAAATGAATATTAGCACCCGGAATGCCTGAATTTCTTATGTATGACGGACTCGCTACTCCTGTAATATCTCTTGACGGAAAATCTCGTTCACTGTATGCTGTGGCTGAAATTTTTAATCCTCCTGCTGTAAATGAGTATTTTATTTGTGGGTTTCGTGAGAATGGTGCAAATCCTAAGCCTGTATTAAAAGAAACTGTGCCAGGAAAACACTCATTAATAAACATTGGGTGCCAAGTTTGACCAGTCATTAAATGCGATTTTTTCCAATCAAACTTGATTATAGCATGACGTAGTCTAAAACCATTAATATCAGAGTTTGAATGTCCAAAGAACTCTGCTTCGATGACACCAGATGTTTTTGCACCTAAGGCATCAGGACCAGTAATAATGCCTTTAAGGCGAGTTTGAATTGCTAAAAAATTAAAACTACCTTGTGAATTAATATCATTGCCATTATCATCTAATGAGGGAGCTTTTGGCCAAAATAGCAAATGCCCTTCACGAGCATCGACAGTTTGTCTCGAATCGTAGAAAAAATCATTTTTAACATAGCCTTCAAAGCGTATTCCAAATGCTTCTGGCTTTTCATCATTTTGAGACTTTAGTAATGGAGATAATAGAATTATGCAAAGTGCAGTAATTAAATAATGTCGAAAACTCTTTTTCATAATTTTCATTGTTTTTTATGGGGCGTAAATATATAGACTTTTAATCGGCTTGCGACACTTTTTTTCTAACTAAAACTAGATATTTCATTGCATTTAATGTGAAACTTAGCGATTGTAGGCTTAATCAATAAGTTTTTTCTTCATCTTTTCAAATTCCTTTTCTGAGATAATTCCTTCTTCTAATAAATTTTGGAGTTGAAGAAGTTCATCGACTACTGATTTATGTTTATTAATATTTTGAATCTTTTTCTTTTGTCCGATGTCCTTTTTTGAGGCATTAACAATCTTATATATCCAATAAGACATTGCTATGATGAGGATAAAAACAACAATAAGATAAACTATGCGTATCATAAATATTTTTTTTGTAAAAGTAGGTCAAATTTATGAATTTTACCTACTTTTTACACCGATTTTGTGGATTGTAAATAATATATTGTTTTGTTGGGGTTACATTGTAGGTGAAATTCGTGAATTTCACCTACAATTTTCCCACACCAACATAATTAGATTATAATAATCTTTTTTTACATTTATTTTTTAGGTACATTCTCTAAAACATCTAATAGGTGTTTCCACCACATTTCGACTGTTTTGATTTCAATTTTTTCATCAGGCGAGTGCACTGCTCTTAGTGTTGGACCAAATGATATCATATCAAGGTCGGGATATTTTTCTAAGAATAATCCACACTCCAAACCTGCATGTATTGCACGAACAATGGCTTTTTTGCCAAATAGTTTTTCATAAGATTTTTCGGCAATAGTTAATATTTCGGAATTTGGGTTTGGAGCCCAACCAGGATATCCGTCACCAGATTCTACGCTTGCTCCTGCAAGTTTAAAAACGCTACGTACCATTAAATTGATATCAGTTTTACCTGAATCTACAGAGCTTCTTTGGCTTGTAACAACAATTATTTTGTCATTTTTAAATTTAACCGAAGCAAGGTTTGTTGATGTCTCTACAAAACCTTCGATTGCTGGACTCCAAGCGTGTACGCCATGAGGACAGGCATATATCGACAGAGTAAGATTTTTTTGTGTTATTTTGTCGATAATTGTTTCGGGTGTTTTCGCCTCTTCAATAATTATATTAATATTCGGTTCGTTAATTTTTATTTCGTTTATGATGTTTTTTTGTAAGGATTTAAAATCCGTCATCATGTCGTTGGCTTTAGTTGCATCAATTGTGAAAATCATTTCAGCTTCGCGTGGTATAGCATTACGCATATTACCACCGTCAAAGTTTGATAATCTGATGTCGTATTTTTCGGTAAATAGATGTAAAAATCTATTAGTCATTTTGTTTGAGTTACCGAGACCTTTTTGAATTTCGTCACCGCTATGTCCGCCTTTTAGTCCATTTACAGTGATTTTGTAAGCTTTGTGGTTTTGCGGAACAGGTTCTGATTTATAATTAAATGTGGCAATAGTGTCAATACCTCCTGCACAGCCAATAAATATTTCGCCTTCGTCTTCAGAGTCAAGGTTTAAGAGAATTTTAGATTCAAAAAAACCTGGTTGAATTTCAAATGCTCCAGTAAGACCAGTTTCTTCGTCAACAGTAAATAAGCATTCGATTGGACCATGTTTTAAAGTATTGTCAGTTAAAATTGCCATTGATGCTGCAACTCCAATACCGTCATCTGCTCCGAGAGTAGTACCTTTAGCTTTTACCCACTCGCCATCAATATATGGTGTAATTCGGTCATTTTCGAAATCAATCTTTGTATCTCGATTGGCTTCACAAACCATATCCATATGGCTCTGCAAAATAACAGATTTAACATTCTCCATACCTGCCGTGGCTGGTTTCTTTATTAAAACATTACCAATTTGGTCTCTTTTGGTTTCTAAATTATTATCTTTTCCAAATTTAAGAAGAAATTCAATTATTTTCTCTTCTTTTTTTGAAGGACGTGGCACTTTTGTGATGTCTTCAAAATATTTCCAAACATTTTTTGGTTCTAAATTTCCTAAAATACTCATGATATCGTTTTTTTTATTAATTTTGTTAAAGTTAATAAATATTTTTTTATTTTAAAAATCTAGTGTTGAAATTTAATTTTCATACAGTCTATAAATTGAGTTTTGTGCTAATTACGATTTGCACATTATGTGTTTTGTCATATTGTGGCAAAACAGAATATAATCAATTGAGCGGTACTTTAACTGACATGTCAACTGGTGAGCCAGTCGCAAATGCTAAAGTTGAATTTGAAATTACTGAGATTATCAGCGGAAGCTTTAATTCTGCATTTGTACCTTTTAAAGAGGCCTTTACAAATTCGGAGGGTAAGTTTTTAATTGAATTTGAAAGTAGGAATTTTGTAAAAATGCGACTAAAATTCTCAAAAGATGGCTATCATACTGTTAATAATACCTTTGAACCACAAAATGCCGAGTCAGATTATGTAATTAACGATATTATTCCAAAAGCATCATTTATTAATGTGCGAGTATATAATGGTTTCCCTTATGACCCTGATGATGTTGTTAAAATACGATTTCTTAATATTAATCCTGAGTGTAATGTTTGTTGTGGTCCAGACTTTAGATATTTTTATGGTGCTTATGTCGATACCTCTTTCGTTTGTAAAGTTGTTGGAGGCGATTATATTACTATTAATTATATATCAATACATCAAGACCAATCAAAAATTGTTGATAGTCAGGTTTATTGCACTCCAGGCGATACGGTAATGTATAATTGTTATTATTAGAGGATTGAAATTCGTTTTGTTTGAATCTGTAATTTGAGAAATCTTTAATACAACAAATAACCTATGAAATATTTAAGAAAATATCGTTATGAACAAAATTGTTTGGAATGATTGAGATTATTTCCAATTTGTTTTATGTATAGTTAAAACTTTTAGTGTATTTGCTATGTATTTCATCTATAAATATTTTATTTTTCTAATCATTGTTGTTCGTTTAAAAATGCTTTTATCGAGTCTTTTTATATTTTCTAAAAACGACAATACTGGATGGGTAAAAACTATTAAAATTAGTTGAGGTACTATTTTGTTGAATTAATCCTTTAGCATCATTATTTTTTAATTATTTTTGATGCTTTAAATGTTAGAATATGCGAAAAGTTTACTGTATTGGCGAAACTGTTTATGATATTTTATTTCAAGGAGGAAAAGCAATTGAGTCACGTCCTGGTGGTCCTGTGTTAAATGCAGCCGTGAGTCTTGGGCGATTAGGCGAAAAAGTTTATGTTGTTGGAGATCAGGCTGATGATGCTATTGGAAATATAATTGCAGATTTTTTAGTCGATAATCGAGTTTCAACAAAATATTTGACTTTATACAGCGGTGCTAAGTCGCGAATGTTGCTTGCTTTTTTAAATGAGCATAATGAGCCTTCGTACAGTTTTTATAAAATTCGTGTTGATGGGAAATTAAAAATTGTATTTCCAGAAGTAAAAAAAGAGGATATTGTACTTTTCGGGTCGTTTACATCAATAAAAAAAGAAGTTCGCGAAGATTTAGTGAAATGCTTACAAACTGCAAGAGATAATGGAGCACTTATTATTTATGATCCTAATTTTAGACCAGTACATATAAAGATCAGAGACCAGATAATTGATTATGTTCATGAAAATATTGCTTTATCGCATATTGTCAAAGGATCGAACGAGGATTTTCAAAATCTGTTTGAAGCATCGTCTGCAATTAACACTAACGATATTGTAACAAAGTTTGGTTGTAAAAATTTGATTTATACTGCAAATAAATATGGGGTTAATCTTTTTACAAACGATTTTCACAAAATTTTTGATGTTCCTCGCATCGACCCAGTATCCACTGTTGGTGCAGGAGATAATTTTAGTGCAGGATTGATATATGCTATTATCCGTGAAGGCATTTTTGCCTCAGATTTAGAAACATTAGACCATAATGTTTGGCGTAAGATTATTCGAGTAGCTATTGATTTTGCAATAAATGTTTGTTTAAGCTATGATAATTATGTTTGTGATGATTTTGTGATGGATTATGTGATGAATGATAGAATGAAAGAGTGCTAGAATAGATTTGGGTGAACGGTTTTCTGTTCTCTGTTCTCAGTTTTCGGTTTCAGTGTAGATTAAGATTATTTAAAGAAAGATGTTTTACTCAATAAACAACGAACAACGAACAACGAACAACGAACGACGAACGACGAACAACGAACAACGAACAACGAACAACGAACAACGAACAACGAACAACGAACAACGAACGACGAACAACGAACAACGAACAAGAGAACATTCGAAGTAAGAACAAATGTGATAATTTGTGCAAATTTACTGTATCACAGCATCACTGGATTACTGGATCACATTACTTACAATTACCAATCTCCATTAATAAGTTTCCCGCACTTTGGACAAATACCTTTAAAGTTTTTCGCATTAGTACTAAAGCCATTCCGCTCAATTATTTTCGCATTACAATAAGGGCAATAGGTGTTTGATTTCTCGGTCTGTGTATTTCCAAGATATACGTATTTTATTCCTTTATCTTTTGCGATTTTATAAGCTTTTTCGAGGGTCGCTTGTGGCGTAGATGGTACATCAGACATTTTGTATGATGGATGAAATCTGCTAAAATGTAGAGGTGTATCCTTAAAGCCATTGTTAGCAAGCCAATCGCACATTTCTTCAATCATTTTAAGGTCGTCAGTATGACCTGGAATAATAAGATTAGTGATTTCTAACCAAACGCCGTTTTCTTTAAGTGTTATTAATGTGTTAAGAATAGGTTGTAAACTTGCAGTTGTAATATCTCGATATATTGAATCATTAAAACATTTTAGGTCGATATTAGCTGCATCTATGTATGGGATAAGTTCTAAAAGTGGCTCTTGATTTATGAAACCATTGGAAACAATAATGTTTTGTAAACCTTTTTTGTGCGCAAGTTTTGATGTCTCTAACACAAGTTCATAAAAAATCGTTGGTTCAGTATAAGTATATGAAATCGATTTGCAATTGTTTTGAATTGCAGCATTTACAATTTGTTCAGGCGTTGCTTCGGTGTAATCGTGTTCGTTTATTGATTTTTGTGAAATGCTTGAATTTTGACAATTTTTGCAGTGCAAATTACAACCTGCTGAGCCAATCGAAAAAGTTTCGCTTTGTGGTTTAAAGTGATAGAGAGGTTTCTTTTCGATAGGATCGATGTGAATGGCAATAAGTTTACCATAAGTTAGTGCAATTAATTCTCCATTTTCATTTTTACGTGCATTACATAGTCCAGTTTTGCCAGGTTTGAGGATACAGCCGTGTGGACACAGTGTGCAAAGAACTTTATTGTCTTCAAGTTTTTCGTAATATTTAGCTATATTATTTTGTTTTGTTTCTAAATCTTTTTCAGAAAAGACAATTGCTTCGTAAGTATATACATCGGCATCTTTCCAGCCATCATAACTGAGTCCAGCTTTATCGCGAGCACAATGTCCAAGGAATTCTTCTAGAGTCCAACCTGTGTCAGTTGCAACCTGTGGCAAAAATGTTCCTCCACGATATCCTTTTTTGATGTAAATTCCATGACGTCCAAGCTCAATCTCTGAGACATTGTCAATTTTTTTCATCGGAGTTAAAACTGATATTTCAAAGTCTATTTCATCAAACTCAGCAAGGGTTACAGGCGAAAATCTGGAATCGTTAAGAGCCGCGGCTATTGCCATTTCGATAATAACTTCATATAATGGGATGTCGGGGTCAAATCTTCCTATACAGCCTCTTAAATTGCCTTCTTTGTGAAGAGTAACAAAAGCACCGCAATGGCTTTTAAGATTTTCGCTGTAGTTATCCAAATTAAGACTAGGTTTTGAATTTTCTTTTAATTTTGTCTCAACTGCCAAACGAGCAATTTCTAAGAGCTGTTTTTTATCTTCATCGCTTAGCTTAAAACTTGCATCATTTTTTGAGCTTATTGATATTGCCCAATATCCAACCACTCTGTCTTTACTGCCATACGGCGAGTCGCCAGAGTTTTGATATTCAATTTGATTATAATTGTAATTATCTTGTGTAAGATACATAAGGCTGAGTGCAGCTGACCAGCCACAAATATTTGTTGCAAGATTTTTTATATCTGAACTTTTGCAAGTATTAATAATGTCTATTAATAAAACTGGATTTCCGCTACAGACAGCATCAGCAGTAGTTTTGTCAGTATCCACAGCATCAGAATATTCAGGGTAATGTGAAAAATCACTTGAAATGACAAATAGATTATCATCATTAAAATAGGGGCGGAGAGCCTCTGCGACTAGCTTTGGCGTATTAATACCATCGCTGCCAATTACAATAGGTACAATTTGAAAATCTTTTTGTAAATGAAATTGTAAAAATGGAAGTTGAACTTCTATGCTATGTTCGGTTTTATGAGCCTCGGGGTTAAAATTGAATATATCATTATTTTTAATGAGTTCATTACACAAGTCGATATTTACTTTTACTTCACCAAGTGGCGTTTCGTAATTTCCAATATTGTAAATTGAAGCTCCGTTAAAATATGTGGTATGACTTGAGGCGATTACAAATATATTTTTGTATTCTTTATCAGGATTTATCTGATTAATTGCACTTGCAGCAACTTCACCGCTAAATACATATCCTGCATGTGGCGAAATAACCGCAATAGCATCTGTTTGTCTTTGTTTTGCTTTCGCAAATAAGTTAGTTAAGTCATTTGTAAGAGTTTTTTTATCTCCCGAATAAAATTGTCCGGCAACTACTGCTTTTCTGTTTGTCATATTATTATGGTTTTGAGCGTTTGAATCGATGCAAGTTCTGTTCATTAATAACATTACGAGTAATATGAATATATTTCTATACATTATAATTCCTTTTGTTTAATCTTTTACAAATATAATAATTTTTTTTGAATTGTAGGTAAAATTCTGGTTCCTTAGCGGAGACGAAGGATTAATTTCACCTACAATTCAAACCCAATATCATGTGTCATGCCGCCCACTGTTGCAATCTGCATTTCGACAGCATTTCCCATTTTCATCTATAAAATAAATCTAATAATATTTTATTAAACATTTGCATAAATAGAAAAAATCACTACTTTTGAATGATATTTAAAAGCAAATTAAATTAACTCAACTTAGTATTATATAATTTTAAGACCAATTTTTATGAATAAAACAATTTTACTACTACTATTTTTGGGAGCTTTTGTAATATGCAAAGCCCAAAACCTCGACCGCGTAACTCTCTCCTCCGGTGGTATTTCCAACAACGGAATAAGTGCCACAATTGGCGAGTTGTTTGTGTTTTCGATAAATGCCGATGGCATAAGTTTAGATGCCGGTGGGCAAAGTGATAATGAAGACACTGGCGGAATTCCCGATGTGCCAACAGCAAACCCGACTGTAATTCAGCAAAATGCACAAGTATTGGTTTACCCAAACCCTGTTGCAGACGTTTTGAATTTACAGATAAACGGACTTAATAGTGAAACTGTGGCATTTCAGGTTTTTGATGCACTTGGTAAGTTAGTTTTGCAACAAACGAAATCAAGTAGCGACAAAATATTCCAAATCGAAGTTACAAACCTGCAAACTGGCAATTACTATATCAGAGGCTATTCCGTTGCTGGCGAAAATATCGGAGAAATTAAATTTATAAAATTATAACCGTTAAAATTAATAATAATGAAAAATAAAATTACAAAATTCGGAGCAGTGTTAATCATCACATTAGCTAATTTGCTAATCAGCTCATCAGTTTTCGCTCAAGTACCACAAGCGATTAACTTCCAAGCAATTGCCCGCGATGGCGATAGTAACCCTATGGAAAATACGAATATTCAAATTCGTTTGTCTGTTCTTGATGGTTCGCCCGAAGGTACAGTCGTTTACCA
>JAQVPT010000304.1 GCA_028701945.1 Bacteroidales bacterium | reverse complement strand
GATTAAGATTTGCAAAACATACTTCAATAGACTCAAAATCGTTGCCATCACACTCCATAACATTCCAACCAAAAGCTTCCCATTTTGGCTTTAAGGGATCGATATTCATTACATCTTTTGTTTTACCATCAATTTGAACATTGTTTTTATCTATAATTGCAATTAAATGTTTTAATTTATGATGTGATGCACTCATTGCTGCCTCCCACACTTGTCCTTCTTGCAACTCACCGTCACCACAAACACACACAATTTTACGAGAAATATTATCACATTTATCAGCTAATGCCATTCCAACAGCAATACTTAAACCTTGTCCCAAGGAGCCCGATGCAGTTTCTATTCCAGGTACTCCACTTGTATAAGAAGGGTGTCCTTGCAACATGCTTCCTGTTTTACGAAGATTTTTCAATTCTTGTTTATCAAAATATCCTGCATGTGCAAGACTAGCATAAAGAACAGGTGCAACATGACCAATTGACAAAACTAGCTTATCGCGTAATTCGTAATTTGGATTTGATGGTTTGTGAACAAGAAAGTGAAAATATAAAAATGTGAAAATATCTGCGAGTCCGAGAGAGCCGCCAAGATGTCCCGAGCCAGCTGCGGAAATAGATTTAATAATATCTATGCGAATGTTTTTCGATGCTTCCTTTAAATATTCTAAATCGTTTATTCCCATTTTGAAATTAATGATTAGGGCACTCAATTATTGTTTTAATAATATACGCCTCTGGATAATCATTTTCAAGTTCGTGTAAAAGTGTAATGGCTTGAAAACGTTTTGTGAAATTACCTATAACAACCTCAAAATTAGGTTCCGTATATGTTACATAAGCTTTATGTTTGCTGTTTTGAAACTTTAATCTGATAGAATTTGCCTCGCTACGTGCGTTTTGATGATTTTGAGCATATATTTTCACTCTGTAGCCATAAAAACCTCTCCGTTTTTTATTTAGCCCCACATAAGTCTCCATAAAATTCTCTAACTGATTGTTTTGAGTGATAGAAATTTTTCCGTTATAAGCATTCGAATTAAAGTATTCTATACTAACTGGTTCTATGTTTTGACCTAACAATATTATACTTGTCAGAATCAGTAGAAACGATATAAGTAGTGTTTTTCTCATTACTCAATTTTTTTGTAAAAATACAAAATATTTAAAACTTGTCAATACTTTGTTTGTGATTTACTTTTATCCTTTTAGGAATGCCAAACTTAGCAACAGTTATTGTTCCGTTGACTTCAAGTTCAGGTTTGCGTTTTTGCAGTTCGCTCACAAGAAATAAAACGTTTGTTAAAGCCTCTTTTGGATTAATTTCAAACGAAACTGGATATGTCTCTTTTGAGTTTGCGGGAATTTTTACTTTATCTATTTTTTTAATCTTTCCTACATTTCTACCGTTCACTAATAAATCTAAATCGGCATTTTTTATTTTAAATGAAAAAGAGTTGGGATTATCAATAGGTATAAAAATCCTTAACTTCACAGCTTTCATGCTTAGCTCCTCTGCTTCAACATTGGTTGGATTTCCTATGACAATGTTTTGAACCGAACAAGAAGCCATGCTTAAAGAAAAAGCTAAAATAATTATTGCAAGATGTTTTTTCATTTTCAAATATTAGAAAAACTTATTTAATTATCAATTCATCGGCAAACTTAACAAAATCTATTCCATTAAAGTTGCCACTACTCATCATTAAAAGATTTGTGTTACTGAAATTTTGCTCTGATAGAAAGTCTTTGAGTCTTTTCGTATCGGTAAAAACTAATGTTTCTTCACCAAAGGATTTTTTGACAAAACTCTCTTCTATTTCGGGAAGTCTTTTGTGTTTTATTACTTCGTGGCTGTAATAAACAATTGCAGTATCTGCATTTTTCATACAATCTTTATACTGAGGGATAAAGTTTTTTTGCAGACTTGAAAATGTGTGTAATTCGATGCAAGCTACCAGTTTTCTTTGCGGATATTTTTGCTTTAAAGCATTAATAGTTGCTTTTAGTTTAGACGGAGCATGTGCAAAATCGATATAAAAAGAAGAATTATCGGTTTCTTTCACTAATTGCAATCTTTTTGCTGCACCTTCAAAGTTTTGAATAGTTTCCCAAAATTGTTTCTCTGTTACGCCAGCCTCAATACATGCCAAACGTGCAGCATTTATATTTTGCATATTATGGTCGCCAAAAACACTCATTTTGTAAACCTTATTTTCAAAATTTACACAAACTTGCGAATTTTCGTCAGTAAAATATTCATATTTATTGTATGAATTAGATGTGGTTTTAGTGTTTTTATCTGCTAATTTTTTTAAATCTTCGTCTTCCTCGAACCAAAAAAGTTTTCCGTTATCTTTTATTGTATTTATAAAAATCTCAAATTGACTGACATAATTGTCAAATGTCGGAAAAACGTTAATGTGATCCCAAGCTATGCCTGTTAAAATAGCTACATCTGGCTTATACCAGTGAAATTTTGGCGTAAGGTCAATTGGAGACGATAAATACTCATCTCCTTCGAGAACTGCAATTTTGTTATCTTCTTCAAGCTGTACCATTGTTTCAAAACCCTTGATATTTGCTCCAACCATGTAGTCGAAATTAATTCCAGTGTTTTTTAAAACATGCATTATCATTGATGTTATAGTCGTTTTTCCATGACTACCGCCAACTACAATTCGCTTTTTGTTTTTTGTTTGCTCGTAAAGATATTCTGGATAAGAATAAATTTTAAGTTTGAGTTCCTGTGCTCGTAACAGTTCTGGATTATCTTTTAGAGCATGCATTCCCAAAATAATTACATCAATTTTATCACTTATGTTTTCAGGAAACCACCCAAAAGCTTTTGGTAAAAGATTGTATTTATCAAGTCTCGATTTTGATGGTTCAAATATCTCATCATCAGAGCCAGTAACATTGTATCCTTTTTTAAAAAGTGCAATTGCTAAATTATGCATCGCTGCCCCACCAATTGCTATGAAATGTATTCTCATATTTTTATATCTTTTAAGTACCTAGTGTGTCTGAAATTTAAAGAAGTGTTGTTTAACTTTAGTTCACTCCGAACTCCGAACTCCGAACTCTGAACTCGTAACTCGTAACTCCGAACTCCGAACTCGTAACTCCGAACTCTAAGTAGTTATTTTATCTTCTATATAATCAATTAAACTATGAATTATTTTAATGTGAATTTCCTGTATTCTATCTGAGTATCCAAAATGTGGAACTCTAATTTCAACATCACATAACTCTTTAATCTTTCCTCCATCTTTACCAGTAAGAGCAATAATTTTCATTCCTCTTTTCTTAGCTGCCAAAATAGCTTCGATAATATTTTTTGAGTTTCCGCTTGTGCTTATTGCTAATAAAACATCACCTTTCTTTCCAAGAGCCTCGATATATCTGCTAAAAATATAGTCGAAACCAAAATCATTTGCTGTGCAAGTTATATGTGATGGGTCGCTGATTGCAATAGCTGGAATTGCTTGACGTTTTTCGCGAAAACTTCCTGTAAGCTCTTCGGCAAAGTGCATAGCATCGCTCATTGAACCACCGTTACCACAACTAATAACTTTTCCACCATGTTTAATAGAGTTTACAATTAGTTGTCCTGCTTGTTCAATTTTTTCAAAATTTGTTTCATCTTTCAAGAACTCGTCCAGAACTTTTGATGCTTCTTCGAAATGTGATTTTATGCTCATGTTCAATTAGTTTTAGCAAAAATACTATTGTTTTGTGATTTTTCGTCTCAAAAACTTATTATCATTACAT
>JAQVPT010000053.1 GCA_028701945.1 Bacteroidales bacterium | reverse complement strand
CACACATCAAATTGCCCGATAGAATCATAAACAGGTTTTACAACTTCTTTACCTTTGTTATTAATGAATCCTAGTTTATTGCCAATTTTAATCATTGCCCAATTGGTTTTACACACATCAAATTGTCCAATAGAATCATAAACTGGTTTTACAATTTCTTTACCTTTGTTATTAATAAATCCTAGTTTATTGTCAATTTTTATCATTGCCCAATTGGTTTTACAAAGATCAAATTGCCCGATAGAGTCATACTTGGGTTGTGCCGATAAAGTTTGAAATCCTATTACTGCAAATAGCAAAAATATTATTGTTTTCATGTTTAAAATATTTAAGATTGCTGTTATTACGTTAGAAAAAACTATATATTTACAATTTACAATGTACTTTTAAAAACCGATTATAGTATGTTTTCCTGTGCATTAAGCTATTGTAGTTTAGATGGTTTCATAAGTATAGAACTAGCGAAAACACATCAAACTATTTAGAAATTTCAATTATGGTATTCTAGAAGAAGCTACGACTTCTTCTGTTATTTTCGCCAATATTCATTCCAAAGATAATTTCTTGCGAACCGAATGTATAAGCAGATAAATCGGAGAATGTAAAGTCATAAGCATATCCGAAATAATATTGATTATGCTTAAATCCAATAGCTGCCACAAAAGAATCTCCAGGTCTAATTGACATACCGAACCAATAATCTTTATCGTAATACAATTTAAGATTGATATCAAATTGAGGAGGAGTAATTTCAGTCATTTTTACTAATACAGATGGTTCTATTTCTAGTTGTGGTGAATTTGGGAAAGTAAATTTGTAACCTCCCATACCAAAATAGTGTCGTACCATTGTGTTTTCGTCGATGTTTCTGTTAATTTTTAGTTTTGCTTGAAACAGATGTGCAGCTGTAAGCCCAACATAGTATTTTTTACCATAAGCATAAACTCCAAATGTAGCATCTGGAACAATTGTTTTTTCTATCATGTATGTAATTGCAGGGTCATCATAAATGGTTAGATTAAGAAATCTTTGGTCCATTTTATATTGAAAAGCAATAGCTGATAATCCGAGAGAAATTTTGTTTAGTCTATCAATATGAAAATGATAAGAGTAGATTGCGTGCAACCCGATGTGGCTTTCTGGTCCAAAACCGTCATTATAAATAATTGCTCCAATCCCAACATTGTTATTTGCAAGCATTGTATGCCCGCTTAATGTTTGGGTAGAAGGAGAATCGTTAATCCCAGTCCATTGCTTATGAATACTTAGCAATATGGGCGAATATTCTTTGCTTCCAGCAATAGCTGGATTAATGAAAAAATCATTCATCATATACTGGCTGTATAATGGTAGCTGTTGTGCTTGCAATATACTTGTTAGTGCGAAGACCAAAAATGTAAATATTAGTAAAAATCTTTTCATATCAAGCAGTTGTATAATTTACATTAACTAATAACAAAACTCACTTATTGACAAATTTAAAGCATTTTTAATTACAAACAAAATATTAATCTGTTTTATTTTGTATTTTAGTAAAAAGCTTGACCCTGAGCGGTATTTATTCCAATATTCCATCCAAAAACTAATTCTTGTGACCCCACAGTATGAGTTGAAAGATCACTAAAGGTAAAATCATACGCCATACCAAAGAAATAATCGTCAAAATTAAATCCGAACATAGTAACAAAGGAGTCGCCGTTTCTGACTGACAATCCCGCATAAAACCTTTTATTAATATAAAGTTTTAGATTGACATCTGTTTGGATTGGTGTAGATTCGGTAAATTTGAATAAAACAGACGGTTCTATTTCGAGGTGATATTGTCCGGGAAATGAGAATTTATAACCTCCCATGGCAAAATAATGTCGCACCATTTTATTTGAATTGTCCATCCATGTTCCAGTTATTTTTAGTTTTGATTGTAGGACGTGTGCGACAGATATTCCTGCCCAATAATTTTTAGAATATGCATAGACACCAAAACTTGCATCCGGAACCGTTACGCTTGTTCTTTCTCTTGTTATGACTGGCTCATAGTCGAAAAAATCATCTTGGCTTATTCGCATTATGTATTGCATAAAAATAGCATTCATGCCAAATGAAACTCTTAGTTTGTTATTAACTTTAAGGTGATACGCATAGCTTGACTGAATCCCAATCATTCTTACAGGTCCAAAACTGTCATGAAATATCAAACCGCCAATTCCCATAACGTCATTTAGTAATCGATGATGCAAAGAGACATATTGAGTTGAAGGCGTCTCCTCAATTCCAATCCATTGTTTGTGAACGCTCAAACGCAGTGGCGAATACAATTTTTCAGATCCAGCAACGCCAGGATTAATAATATAATTATTTTCAAAATATTGGCTATATAAGGGGATTTGTTGGGCAGAAATATTTACAGCAAAGAAAATTAGAAAAATAGAAACTAATAATTTTTCTAATTTTCTATTATATGAAAATATTTTACAGTTGTTATATTTCCAGTTCTCTGTCATAATTCATTAGTTATTGGCTTTACTTGATGTAACAATAAGCAAATACGTTCACAAATCGCAGTAAAATATACTAAGACCCGATTACTATTTAATTTTTTATGCACGATATCGCTCCCTTATGTTGAAAACTTGATTTAATATTTTGGGGCGTATCTTTCAAATTTTCATTATTAAATTAGTTAATCTATAAAAGCCCAAATATACAAATTAATTTAATAAGGAGAGTATTTGTGATTAAAAAAAATGCGAATTATAGTTTTACTTAATTGCTTTTTTGTTACTCAATGCTTTAGTTTGAATAATTTAGATTAGAACATAGGGCTCGAATCTTTTGTTGAAGATTGCTTTTGAGAGAGGTAAATCCCAACGCATATTTCGTGTGCACCGCTGCTTACAGTTCTGATTCTTGTTAATACAAAATCAAATGAATACGATAGGTAGAATCTGTCGTATTTGTATCCTACTGAAAAAACTAAAGCATCACTTTTACTAAGGAATAATGAACTTAGTAATGCTGAGTTGTAAGTGTAATTAACACCCAAGTCAAATTTAAAAGGTGTTGAGCTGACGAGATATAGATTTGCAAATGGTGAAAATTTATGAATATCTTGTTCACTATCAATATTATATGCTCCTGAAATTACAAAATGTCGGTGATCTCTTATCAATCCAGGAATGTCGTTAGTGCTTTGAAAAAATGTATATTTTGTTTTGAATAATTGGAGGATAGAAAAACCAGCATAAAAATCTTTATTATAGATAAACAATCCCGCATTTGCATCGGGTTTCCATGTCTTATCGTCCATGTTCTGATTGATTATTTGATCGTTAGGATCGTAGATACTTATTTCTGTGCCTTTGAGTTTATATTGTGTAAGTGTCCACGCTAGGCCAAAGCTTAAATTGAATTGTTCTGTTTTTAGAATATAAGCGAAATTTAAACTAAAGTCAAGTTTTTGCGTTAGTCCGTAGTTGTCACTCATTATATACGCACCAGCTCCCATATCGTCTCTGAATAAATGTTTTCCCGTTAGTGTTGATATTTGTGGTTTTCCGGAGAATCCAATCCATTGTGAGCGATGTTCAAGCATAATGTCTGGGACATCAGACACTGCTATTGTTGCTGGGTTTTGAACGTATAAATTAAAAAATGGATTCCTAAAATGCGGCAATTGTTGTGCATTAAGATCATAATTTGACAATCCATACAAAACCAAAACTACAGTTATAATATGTAAATATTTGTTTTTACTCATACTTACCTAATTATTGTTAAATGACCTTTAATTGGATCTTTACCTGTACCAAGATCGATTATATAATAATATGTTGCCTCTGGTAAATCTTTTCCTTTAAATGTTCCGTTCCAATTGTTTTGGTAATTTTCGACATGAAAAACTTCATTACCAACTCGATTAAATATCCAAACTGCATTAAATGGAAAGAAATCAATATTTTCAACAATCCATGTGTCATTTACTCCGTCATTATTTGGAGTAATTGTATTGTAAACCGTTATGCAATATTCTGCCTCTGGCAAATTGATGAGATAAATGAAGGAACAATTATTTACGTCTGTAATTGTTAGCATGTAATCACCTTCTCTTATTTCTGATATTTTAGCAGTATTTTTACCGTTATCCCACAAATATTCATAATTAGGAGTTCCTCCACTAGGTGCGACTTCGATTGCTCCGTCATAAATGTTACTACACGAGGGTTCTGTTATAATTGAATTAGGATTTATTGAGTCAGGTTGAGTAATTAATACTTTGATAGTATCGGTACAATTATATTTGTCTGATGCATATACTGGAAATCTTCCTGCGTGTAAATTAACTGCGGTATCTCCGATTTGACCGTTTGACCACAGATAGGTTTTAGGCTCAACTCCATCTGGCAAATATACAATAGCAGTAGCCATACTGTCTTTAAAGCACAAGTTTTCTTGTATAACTTCATAAGTGCCATAAATTTTCCCTGTTTTATCGACATTTAGATACAAAGTATCAAAACACAAATGGCTATCTGTTACAATTACAAAAACTTCGCCAGCCGATAGTGTGTTCGCTGTTATTGTTGTTTCGTTATTTGACCATAAATATGTGTATGGAGGAGTGCCGCCTTGAGCATTTACATTTCCACTTCCTGCTGATACACCGCAATTGACAGGATTGGTCGAGCCTGCAAGTGTAAGCAAAGGAGGTTGTGTGAATTTGATACTGTCGAAATATATGCAATTATTATTATCGGTAACTGTAATATTATAATAAATATTCGCAGGCATTCCTAAACCGGAAAAATCTTCTTGAACCACACTGTCTTCCCAAAATACCCGATAGGGAGATGTGCCGCCATTTGGTGTAACATTTGAGCTAGCATCAGAAAAACCGAAACAACTAACATTATTAATTTGAGTAAAATCAGAATTAAGACGTTGTTCTGGTTGTGTTATATTAACTGGTTCGATGCTTTTACACCCATTACTATCAGTTACCGTAATAGTATAAGTTCCTATTGGTAAATTTCCTATTGAATCTGTATAATACCCGTTACTCCATACTAAACCATAATTAGGAACTCCTCCTGAAGCAGTAACAATAATATAAGCATCGTGTCCGCCTTTGCAGCTAACATTTTTTATGTTAAAATCAAGGATTAGTTCATTAGGTTGGGATATGCTTGCACTGGCGGTATCTGCACATCCATTTGCGTCGGTAACGGACACAAAATAATATCCGGGGTGCATATTTGTTATGATATGTTCTTCGTAGTTAAGGTCATGAAACCAATGATATGTGTAAGGAGGTGTGCCTCCAGTTGTTTGAACATTTAAACTTCCGTTGTTTGCTCCAAAGCATGGGATATTAGATGAATTTATGTTTGCTACAAGCGTATCGGGTTCTACTATTTCAATATTTTGGGTCCATTGGCAATCATTTGCGTCAGTAACCGAAATAGTATAAATTCCTGATGGAAGATTGTTTAAATCTTGGTATGTTTGGCCGCTTGACCACTCAATTGAATATGGTGACGTAGCTCCTGAAAGCGTGATGTCGATAGCTCCATAATCTGTTCCGTAACAAGAAATATTCGTAGGTTCGGCAAATATAGTTAACGGAGAAATAGGTTGACCAATAAAAACTGAATCATAAACAGCACATTCTTTAAAATCGGTAATTGTTACAAAATACCATCCAGAGGCAAGGTTATTTGGATTTTGGTGAATACTTCCATTTGACCAGTTAAATATATATGGCTCTGTTCCACCAGTTATTTCGGTTTGGATAGCACCAGTAAAGAAACCGTAACATTCAATGTCGGCAGCGGTAATTGAGTGAAAAAGAGGAGGATTTACATTTACATCTATCGAGGCGTAAGTTTCACAATTATTTGCATCCGTTACGGTTACAACGTAATAACCTGGTATAGCGTAAATGCTGTCGGTATTGGTAATCAGACCAAAATTAGTTTGTCCAGTTGACCATTCAAAATCATAAGGCGGTAAACCGTTTAGAGCTTGTGCACAAACGTAACCGTAAGCTTCTCCATAGCAGTAATCTCCAGTGTTTGTGTATAATAAAGAATTAATCTCTGATTTGGCTCTGGGTTTTATATAGGTACCATCAAAAATCATGTCTTCTTCAAAATGCATCAATTCCCACGTCTCATCAAACCAAGTAAGCGGAACGTATCCAAGGCTTACAGTCCAGTCAAATAATGGTCCTATTCCTATAGGTCCTATGTCTTTTGCCTCTGAGTCGTCATAATATCCTGAATATGCAATAACAGGAGATTTTTGAGGTATGGGTTCTTCTCCCGGAAGAGTAAACTCAGGCATTATTGCTGGTGCAATTGATGATTTAAATGGTAATACTATGCTAATTTCAGCACTTAAAGCCTCAATAACGAATGAAAATGCGATACTATCCCAAGTGTGATTGCGTATTGTCGGTTGAATATTGTATCGGCATCCTACATACATTGAATCCCAATCGTGGCAAGGGTAGTGTATTATTAAGTCGTTGCCAACCGCAAATGTAATTGTGTCGCTAAAACCACTGTCAACTTCAATATCACCGTTTGTAGGATCGGTTATGCTAAAAGGCATTTCCACAGGGAAGTCGAGTGTTGCCCATATTGTTGGGCAGAAATAAATATCTTGATGTAATGTGTTGGCGATAATAAAATCTACGCTCAAAAGCGAGTATTCTATTTGAAAAATTATATCTCCAAGCGGAGTGTTAAGCGGATAAGAGATTGTGCCATTTAGAATATCAATAGCATCTTGTATCTGCTGTCCTTCTGGATCTGGGATGAATCCTGCCATAACAGACAGAAATCCAATTACATCAAGGTTTACGTCCATATATGGATCTTCTCCTTGTGCTATTAAACAGTTTGTGCCTTCTTGAATATAATCTTCTGTAATTACATTTGGTAAAGTAACGAAAATTTCAAAATTGAAACCCAAAGGAACTGTTAAGTCAACTAAAATTGTGTCGGTATATGAATGGCAAAAACCCAACTCATCATTCTCGTCATAACAAGGATACACTGCATAAGGAGGTTCTCCACCATCTAAATGCAAAATTGTATCAAGAGTATGCGGAACGTTAACACTAGTTGGTATCAGATGAATTGTATCGCAACTAAAAACACATATTATAATATCCATAAATGGATTAAACTCATATTCAAAGTCAAGAGTTACAACGCCTACTGGAGGAAAACTGGTTGTAAGATCCCAACCTTCAGTAACTTCATAGGAAGAATGTATTGTTGTTGGTTCTCCATAATTAAACATAAAATCTTCGGGGAAATCCATTGTAACAGCTATTGGATAATCAAGACTAAAACTACCAGTGTTAAAACCGTGTGCTTTGAATGCTGATCGTAATAATGCATAAATTCCAATATTTGCTCCAACTCCAAATTGTTGTCCAAATAATTCTGATATTTCTGAAAATCCCCACGATTCGTCTATTTCAACATCAAATAAAGAGTGATCTATGTCTATGCTGTATGATGAGTCTGGTCCCCACATGTTTTGGTCGTGTGAGAAGTAAAACATTTCATGCAAAAGGTTGTTTTCCTCTTGCGATAAAACAGAGTTTGTAAACCCATATATAATAAGTGTCAATAATATTAAATATTTAGTTGTTTGTTTCATATTTATTGAACTGATTTGAGGGTTGCTTCGATTGCCGGAAATATGAGCTTTTTAATACTTAATGGATAATTTATATTTATCCATATAGTATTTTGCTCGCCAGAAAAGAACATGGCTCTTTCGTATTCAATATCATTTGATGTAAATCCAACAAAATATATTACTGCGTTTTTGCCAGTTTCGGTTAATATTTCCTGACGAGTTTTATAAATATAACCTTGCGAGTTTATATATTTTTCGCTCATCGCCCCATCAATTACTGTATATGGTTTGTCGGGAATCTCGATAACCTGAATAGTTGTCGCTGAACCAGGATGTGTAAAACCATTTATCGTAGAATCTGCAACAAAATGTTCGGGTGGTATTAAAAAAACATTAGTGTTTGGAGCCTGTACTAAGTTTGATTGGTCATAAATTAATTTAGCTTGTTGGTTTGCAACAAATTCATCAAGATTATTCTCTTGTGAATAGCCAATGATGCTTAATGCCATGAAAACTAATAAAACAATTTCTCTTACCATAACAACAACTCTTTTTCTGAGCGTAAATTTAATAAAAATTATAAGATAAAACGAAAAACACTTAGTGTATTTTTTTGAAATATATGTTTTTGTATCCTATTGTTTGATGTCTTGTGGTTATTTTTGTATAATTATCTTTTCAATAATAACTTGCTCATTTGAGCTTAATTTTAGCAAATAAATTCCCGAGCTCATATTTAGCCCATTAAATTCGACTTTATCTGTATTCGATTGTATTTTTTTACTGCGTAAAACTTGTCCTTGTAAATTGATGATTTCTGCAACAATATCGTTTTGCTTATTTGAAATTATCAAAGTAAAATCACCGTTATTTGGGTTTGGATATATTACAAAATCAGACTGCTCAAAAGCTGAAACATTTACATACGGAGTAATATTTAGACCATAAGAGCAAGATGCCGAACAACCTGATATTTCATCTATATATGTGTAGATTATTGTATAATCTCCGATTTCATAATTCGCAGGGTTTATATATGATATTGGCGCACCATCTATTGAATATTCTCCGCCTTCTGGACTTCCGCCTTGCAGTGGAACAGGAGAGCTTTCGGCAGTAACAGTAATGTTTTCGGGACATGAAACTACCGGCAGTTCGTTTACCGTAATATAAAATTGACATGTTTCTGTTTGATAAGTATAAGTAATTGTATCTGTACCTACATTAGCAGTTTGTGGATTAAAAATGCCGTCTGTAACTCCTGGTCCAGAATAAACTCCTCCAACAGGACTTGCTCCTTCAAGTGTTATAGGGGTATCAGAAATACAAACAGAAAAGTTCGCAGGACATCCAATCGATAATGAAGCTAAGCATCCATCTGATGTGGTAACACCAGAAAATAAACCAGCTCCATTTTCTGCTTTTACATTAACATAATAAGTAGTTCCTAAAACTAATGTGATAGATGAATTTGTAAAACTTAAATTTGTGCCATTATTTGTCCATGAAATAAAATCTGTAGCTCCAGGACTTGTTCCTACCGCATAATAGTACGCAACGATTCCAGAATTCACATCACTGGAAGACGTCCAACTGGCAGAAATCTCACTAAATTCAGCAGTAACATCAATATCTGATAAAATCCCATCATTAACCGTTACAACAGAAGATGGCTGTGTCCAGTCAACTTTTTGAGTATAAGTTGCAAGTGCCGAAATATTTTTTGCAGAATCATGCACTATTGAATATATTCTCGCAGCCTCATTTTCTGGAGAAATGCTCTGATATCTAATATCTGCTAATGCATTGCCTACAATCACATCTAATCCCAAATTAGAATATCTTGATCGATAAACTCTTAAATTATCTATCGACATAATAGAATTTCCGCTCCTGAATGAAATATAATTTCCGCTTGAATATGGTGCTGCATCTTTATATTCACCGACCAACATATCGTCCATATAAGCAAATGTATCTCCGTTAATTCTATCGAAAATAAGTTTTATATTATACCACTGATTTTCATTAAATTCAATATCAAAAGATTTTTCGAGCGAGAATACATCACCTTCCACTTTATAAAATTCTAATTGTTGAGTTATCAGGCGAAACCAGATAAAATATCCGTTGCCACGATTAGTTAAAGTTGGGTCATCTGCAAAAAAGTGAAATCCAGCACGTTTATCTGTGCCACTTCCATCTACTTTGAGATCAAATTCATAAAGATACCTGTTTGATAAATCGTGATTAATATAGCCGTATATATTAGTGTTTCCATCGGTTTCATCAGTTTGAACAAGATTGCCTCCGGAGTTTCCCCATGTACCTGTTTGAGAAACCCAATCTGTGCCTATTTCTGAATCGAAATTATTATAAGCAAATCCTCTTTCTGCGTTTGCAGTCCATTTATTTCCATTATAATCAGATACACAGTACATACTTTTTTCTATTCCACTCAGTTCATCAATATCTGTAAAATTTGCTGTAAAATCGGCAGTTTCCCAATCGTTATTATTCTCTGTTGCAATAGTTGTTATTGGTGCTTCAAAATCTGTAAAAACATTTTTAGATACACTTTCCGACCAATTATTTGAGTTGTCAACTAAAACAGTTCTTATTCGTCCAGCTTCTTGAGTTGCTGTTAAGCTTTGATATCTGATATCTGCATTTGACGATATCTCAGGAATTACGTCTATTGTGTTTCCTCTTGCCTTATAAACTTTAACATCGTCATATTCAACTTGGCATTCGCCTGAACGCAATGAAATTGCCGAGCCTGATGTTAGAGGCGTTGGGTCTGTCGCACTCGCTGCTAATACATTATTAATATACACAGATATTTCGCCAGTAATAGTGTTTAATATTATTTTGACATCATAAAACTGATTAGCGTTTATTGTAAAATCTGTGCTGGTGTACCACCCATTTGTATTATTGTATGAGTCGGTATCGTATTCGTAAATTTGGATGGTATTACTGTCTGCTCGCAAATATACCATATATGAATTCCCTCTGCCTTCACCAGATGGATTGCTGCAGAAAAAGTGCATCCCTGCTCTTTTGTTCGACCCTGAGCCTGCTATTTTTTGCTGCCAATGGTACAAATAAATATTCCCTGATTCTTGTGTAACATTTGCATAAATATTTGAATTTGTGGTTACTTCATCAGCTTGTAATAAATGATTTGAATTTATAGACCAATTTCCGCTAAAATCTGTCCAGTCCGAATTAATTTCAGTTTGAAAATTGTCATTTAAAAATCCATTGTTGCCGTTGGCACGCCACTCGATTCCACTGTAATCCATAATTTGGTAAAAACTATATTTAACGCCTGTTCCTCCAGAATTATCTGCATCTGAAAAATTAGTTTCAAATTTTGCATTATACCAATTGCGGTCAGTTGATATTGAAGTAGTTGGCGATTCATTATCTGATGGAGCAGAGCAATCAAGAATAATCTGATTTGTTTGAGTTTTAATGCTCGGCAACAAAGCGTATAGTGCATTTCCGGGGCATGTTGTTCCGCCTGGATTAACATCTTTATGTCCACAAATACGCGGTAGAGTTACCCAAATTGGTCCTGCTTGGTTTAAAATACTTGCTGATGATGTGGGGTCAAAGTTTTTATGATCATACCACCAAGCAAGAAATTCAGAACATTTTTGTACTTGCGGAGTAGTGGGTGCAGTATTTACCGCATCCGAATTTCCCAAAAAATTTATTCCTATTGAATAAGAATTTGACGAACCTGCATGAGCACCTTTAACATCCTGATTAGGGATTCCAGGATTATGTCTGCCTTGAATAAGGTTTCCATATTTATCGACAAGATAATTATAACCAATATCACTCCACCCGTTTGTGTTTACGTGATAATTCCAATATGAACGCACAACTGCATAGCCATCAGTATAAGAATCTGGACTTGCTCCATGATGAATAACAGTATGTGTCTCGTTTGCCGTGATATAAGTAACCGAATATGTTGGATTTAAACATGCCGAATATGAACCGCACCACGCAGAACGTGGAATTATTGCTGGTAACTCAGGACAAGCTCTGCTAGGACTTGTAATTATGTTCATGTCTGCATCAGGATCAATAGTTTTACTAATATCTATTAGAATTAAATAAAGTTCTGTAATTTCTTCTCCTTCTGGACAATGGATGTAAAACTCTATAGAATCATGGGTATATTCATCAATTCCGAACAATAAATCAGACTGATAAAAGCCATTTTTGGTTTCATCTGGATTTGTGAACCCGTCGTCAGTTTTCCAGTTAGACCAGCCATGTTTCGGTTTATGAACTTTATAAACAATATCAAAATTACCTGCTAAAAAATTATTGGTTTCTCCCATCCAACCGATAGCAAATGATGTGTATTCTACCGGAGGTGCAAGTTTAAAACCATAGCCTCTATTGTCATTTAGGCTTATGTTTTCATCTATGCGGTAAATTTTTATGCTTGTTTCGTCTTCGTAAAATGAAGATATGCTTGTGAAATTGACTTGTGAAAAGCCACTAATAGTAAGCACCATAAGGATAATAGTAAGTATTTTTCTCATATTTAGATATTTTATAACAATTAGGTGCAAGATAATAAAAATTTACAAGTAAAATTCTACAAAATGAAACTTTTAAAGGTGTAACGTAAACTTATTAAAAAAAGCAGCTTATTTAATTAAGTAAAATTGTAGGTATTTATAATCATTTGCTTTATGAAAAGTGTCTTAATCCAATAAATTTTGCAGGCTCAGCATACATATACTATTACAATAATTTTTAGTGGACGCAAGAACAAAAAATCGTAAGTTAAAAGCGAAAATGCACGTGTGGGCAATTTGATACTACCTGCTGGGACACCAATAATTGAATTGGTATTACTCTTTTACTCCTTCCAACTTTTCAATTCATCCGTTTTCCTATCAAAATATTTTCTATTTTTGTCGTAAATTACTATCCGATGAAATGCCCATTATGTCATAATCACACATCAAATGTTAAAGAAAGCAGTTTTAATGGTAAAAAGTATTTTACTTGCTCGGTTTGCGAATTAGTTTTTCTTTCTCCTGAGTCATATTTAGAAGCAGACGAAGAGAAAAAAAGATATGTTCTTCATGAAAACAACATTAACGCAAAAGGCTATGTCGATTTTCTTAATCGCATTATAGAACCTAGTTTACCATATCTTGAAATAAATATGCATGGTCTTGATTATGGCTGTGGCCCTGATTCTGTTTTGGCTAAACTTCTTAATTTACAAAATATAAACTGCGATTACTATGACCCTTTTTTCTTTCCTAAACTCCCGTATAAAACTTACGATTTTATTTTTGCCACTGAGTGTTTTGAACATTTTTTTTCTCCTACAAAAGAATTGGAAACGATTTTATCTCATCTTAAATCAGGCGGTTTATTGTTGATAATGACCGAACTTAACCTAAACCCTAATAAATTTGTAAATTGGTATTATATCAGAGATCCTACTCATGTTTGCTTTTATTCGCCAGCAAGTTTTCAGTATATATGTCAAAAATTTGAATTAGAAATGGTTTATTCGGACGGAGCTAGAGTGTTGATATTGAAGAAGTGTTAAACTGTTCAGTTTCCATTACTAAAAGATTTTCTATTTTTGTAAAAATTTTAATAAATGATATATCCGCAAAACTTTGAGAGTAAAATTGGGTTTGATCTAATTCGTAACAAAATAAGAGCGGCTTGTTTGGGCAATGCTGCCAAACTGTTAGTTGACGAAATGGTGTTCTCTAATAATGCTTCTTCAATAAGAGCATCGTTGGACGAAATTCAAGAAATGACAACTATTTTTAACCTCAAAGACAATTATCCTGTAAAATTATATCCCGAAACAAGTAATATAACAGCTAAACTAAGAGTAGAAGGAAGCAGCTTGCAGGTTTTTGAGCTCACTGATATTCGTATTATTCTCGATAACAGTAAAGGTTTACTAAACTTTTTTAGGAATGATGATAAAAATGAATTCCCTACTTTAAAAAACAAGATAAAAGACTTAGTTTTCCCAAAATACTTATCGGACAGGATTGATGCAATTCTATCAAAAAACAATACTATTAAAGACAATGCTTCTCCAGGACTTAAAGAAATACGAAAAAACCTACTAACATCACAAAGCTCTGTTAGCAAAAGTCTTAATAATATTCTAGGCAAAATTAGAGATAATGGTTGGGTAAATCGAGATCTATCTGCAACAATGGTTAATGGCAGGCTTGTTCTTCCAATTGAATCTAGTTTCAAAAGAAAAATCGACGGGTTAATTCATGACGAATCGGCAAGTGGAAAAACATCATATATCGAACCACGAGAAGTTGTAGAATTAAACAATACTATTCGCGAATTAGAATTTGAAGAAAATCGAGAAATACAGAAAATTTTATTTGATATTACAAATGAATTTAGACCTTATCAGGAAGAGTTGAAATCAATTGTCAACATGGTTACAGAGCTTGATGTAATACGTGCAAAAGCAGTGTTTTCTGCATCAATTGAAGCTATCAAACCAGCGATTGACGAACAGCCTCAACTTGATATATTTAACGCAAAACACCCGCTTCTTTATCTCGCATTAAAAAAAGAGAAAAAGCAAATCGTACCTACAAGCTTTAAACTTGATAAAGACAATCGGATTTTATTGATATCAGGACCAAATGCCGGAGGGAAAAGCGTTAGTCTAAAAACAGCAGCTCTAATATCATACATGGTGCAATGTGGTCTTCCCGTTCCTGTTGGAGGACAATCAATAATTGGGCTTTTCGATAATATTTTTATGGATATCGGCGATCAACAATCAATAGAAAACGATCTAAGTACATACAGTTCACATTTAACTAACATGAAGCATTTTTTAAAAAATGCTAACAACAAAACTCTGGTTGTTATTGATGAATTTGGTTCGGGCACAGACCCAGTAATTGGTGGAACCATCGCCGAGGCAATACTCGAAGAGCTTAACACACAGAATTGTTTTGGTGTAATAACAACGCACTATTCAAATTTAAAGATAATGGCTTCAAATACGCCAGGGATCCAAAATGCAGCGATGTTAATTGATCAAAACAAAATGGAGCCTACTTTTATTCTTGAGATAGGCATGCCGGGAAGCTCTTATGCAATTGAAATTGCTCAACGAATTGGGTTGCCTCAGAATATTATCGAAAAAACTAAAGAAAAAGCAGGAAACGATCAAACCAATATGGATAAATTTCTCCGACGAGTTTTGCGAGATAAAAAATATTGGGAACGTAAACGTCAACAAATTCGCAAACAAGAAAAAACCCTGGAGGCAATTATTGAGGAAAATATTATAGAACTCGAAAGCCTAAAGCAAAAGAAAAAGCAGATAATTGGTTCGGCACAAAAAGAAGCAGAGCTACTACTCAAAGATGTAAATAAACAAATTGAGAATACAATCCGAACAATTAAA